>CAIMNT010000045.1 GCA_903842855.1 uncultured Actinomycetes bacterium | reverse complement strand
TTGCTGCTCTATTGCTCGGCATATAAAGCAGTCACTGGAAAGATTGTGATCGATAGCTTCAATGAGTGTCGAAACACCTATGGAACACCATTTTCAACGCTGACCGATAATGGAAATGTCTATACCTCGCGCTTTGTGAAGGGAAAGAATGGCTTTGAATATCTTCTCTCCGAACTAGATATCGTTCAGAAGAATGGCTCTCCAGGACATCCAGAGACCCAAGGCAAGATCGAGCGTTTCCACCAAACGCTTAAGAGATGGCTATCTGAGCAGGACGCTGCAAACAATCTCAATGAACTGCAGTGCCAACTCGATGAATTTCGTCTGATCTATAACACCAAGCGGCCGCATAAAGCGCTGGCAATGAAAACTCCACAGAACTCCTATGAAGCAACGGTGAAGGCGACTCCCAATGAGGCAAAAGACAAAGAGCACTACCGAGTCCGCCATGACAGCGTCGATCAATTGCCAGTAGAAAAGGACCAGTAAGGGTGAGCGCATCCTTGCTGGTCCCTTTGCATCTGGGTGGATGACGTCGTTGAGTTTTTGGGGTAATGTAACAATTTCGTTATAACGTCGAATTGTTGGAATTCTTATTGATTTCATAGAACTCTTGGCGTACGTTTCGTTAATCCATTAACGTTAATGGATTAACTAAGGCGGAAATAGACGATGCGAAAGACGCTGAAGGATGTCGCAGCTCTAGCGGACGTAAGTTCCGCAACCGCTTCACTGGCGTTGAATGGGCATTCAAGCCGTGTAAGTGCTGATGTAATTGAGCGAGTCCAGCGGGCCGCAAAATCACTGAATTACCAACCAAATCTCTTGGCCCGAGGTTTGCGTACCCAAGAAACAAAGACGATTGGATTTATTTCCGATGTCGTTACTACAACCCCGTTCGCTGGTCAAATGATCGCCGGTGCGCAGGAACATGCCTGGAGTAAAGGATGGCTTTTACTTCTGATTGATACCAATAACAATCCATCGCTGGAAGCGGCGGGAATAGATGCTTTGCATCAAAGGCGAGTGGATGGATTTATTTACGCATCAATGTTCCATCGAATTGTCAAGATTCCTAAAGGCTTAGTTGGCCGACAAGTTGTTTTGCTTGATTGCACCGATGAACCAAAGAAATCTCGGGTTGATTCTGTCATTCCCAATGAGTACGAAGGAGCCATGAGCGCAATGCGCCTTCTCTTGAGTCAGGGGCACAGAAGAATTGGCCACGTGACGAGCAGGGAAGTAGGCGTCGCGACGGTTGAACGTTTGAGGGCTTATAAGAACGCTCTCGCCGAAGCAAAGATCCCCTTTGATGCGTCTCTAGTCGCTTACTCTGCTTCTGCAGATGCGCCTGATGGTTATGACGGGGCAGTTCAGATTTTTGCAAATAAGAAAGCGCCAACTGCAGTGTTTTGTTATACCGACCGTATGGCCATGGGTGTTTATGAGTTCGCACAGGAAAACGGGTTATCGATTCCCCGTGACCTTTCTGTTATTGGATTTGATGACCAGCCATTCTTGGCCAATGCTCTCCGTCCAGCTTTAACGACAGTCCGACTACCTCACTATGAAATGGGTTCGTGGGCTTCTGAACGTCTAATAAATCTGGTAAATGATGAAGATTCCGACTCAACGAAACCGATGCGCAACTACCTGCAATGTCCATTGGTGGAAAGAGAGTCGGTAGCTCCTCCCGGTAGCTGACGAGTCAGCAGCGGGGAGGAGTACCCATGACCGCGAGTCATGTGGTGACTTTGAGATACAAAGTCACGCATCACCGAAAGGAAACAAGATGAATCCAAAGCGGCGACTAAGTCTAGCGGTGGCTTTTGCCACCGTTGGACTGATGGTACCCGCTGTTGGTGTTGCCCAGGCAGCTCCAGCAGCTATAACTCTATGGACCCACAACGGCGGAAATGCCACGGAACTAGCAGACGTAAATCTGACTGTCAAGGACTTCAACGCCTCACAGTCCAAATACAAGGTAATAGTTAAGGCGTTCCCTCAGGCAAGTTACAACGATGCAGTTGCGGCGGCCGCCGCTTCAAATAATCTCCCCTGCATTGTGGATTCAGATGCCCCTAATATTCCCGCGTGGGTCTATGCCGGCTATCTCAGCCCGCTCACTCTCCCTGCATCACTTACCAAGCCATTCGTCTCGGCGGTGAAGGGGATAATCAACGGCAAGTTGTACTCCATCGGTACTTATAACGCCGCTGTTGGACTTTTCACGACCAAGACAATCCTTGCCGATCTGGGACTTCGGACACCAACCATCGCAAATCCGTGGACTTTGGCTGAGTTCAACGATGCGATGTCAAAGGCTAAGGCATCCGGAAAATTCGATTACGCGTTAGAACTTGGAAACAACAACTCCGGTGAGTGGTGGCCGTATTTTTATTCAACATTCCTCCAATCATTTGGTGGGGATTTGATTAACCGTGCAGGTTATAAGACCGCCGAAGGTTCACTGAATGGAAAAGCCGCTGTGGCCTGGGGTAATTGGTGGCAAGGTCTTTTTGCCAACGGACTATCACCAAAGAACGAAACTGACGATCAACATAACAACGGATTCGTGACGGGAAAGTTTGCATTCGCGTGGGACGGTGCATGGGATGCTCCTAACTTCCTTAAGACGTTTGGAACAGATCTCGTAATTCTTCCTCCTCCAAACCTAGGGACTCATCCAGTGATCGGTGGCGGTTCATGGGAGTGGGCAATCACTCACACTTGCTCCTCTTCAGCAGGCGCAAATGCTTGGCTTGCATATGCACTTCAAACCAAGTACTTGATTAAGTTCGCAAACGATTTGGGCAATATGCCGGTGACACCTGCCGCTGCTGCTGCTTCACCATTCTTTGGTCCAGGGAAGCCTTTTGAACCACTTCAAGACTTCTCGGCCCAATTGGTGACTTTGCGTCCTCCAACTCCTGCCTACCCAATCCTCGCAAAAGTATTTGAAAATGCCGCTCGGGCGATCAAGGATGGCGGTGATGTTCAAAACACACTTGACGGTGCAGTCGACACTATCAATACCGTTTTGAAATCAAATAACTTCTATAAAACGAAGTAATAACTGACTCCTAACAAAAGTGCCGCTCCGAGTTGAGCTTTTAGGGTAACTCGGAGTGGCGCTCTTGGACCGATCAAAGAATCAAAAGGAAGGACAGGTCATGATTGCTTTGACCGAAACCTCGAAGAAGAGTAAAAAACTCAACTTCAAGGACAATAAGATCGGTTGGCTTTTTGCGCTACCGGCAGTGATTTTGTTGCTTTTCTTTACAGTTCTTCCAATCGCACTCTCACTCACGTTGGGGTTCACTAACGCCCAACTGCTGGAAACAAGCAACCCGAAATTTGTTGGAACCCAAAACTTTAAATCTCTACTCGGAATGAGCGAATTCACCCTTCATGCTTCCACAAATGCGGATGGCAGCATTGCAAAAGATGAGCATGGAAAACCTGTATTTCCTCGGGTGAGATCGCTCACCCGTCCTGATAGTCCCTACGTACACCTGCGTGGAATGCAAGAGATCTATCGCTTTGGCCAAAATGATAAAGCGGGAACAGTGCGAGTCATCCTCGCTAGGGATCCAACATTTTGGCGCTCGATGACCAACACCTTGTTCTTTGCACTTGTGGTGGTTCCATTACAAGGAGGTTTAGGACTACTCCTAGCCTTGCTTGTGCACCAAAAACTTAAAGGCCGCAATATTTTTAGGACAATCTATTTCATTCCCACACTCACGAGCATGGTCGTGGTTTCCTTATTGTGGCAATTTCTCCTGCAGCAAAATGGGATGATCAACAAGGCTATTCATCTAGTAATTCCGGGTTACATAAATATAGATTGGCTGGGGAATACCCATACTGCGATGTATGCCATCATCGGCCTCTCCATTTGGCAGGCAGTCGGATATCACATGATCATCTGGCTCGGGGGATTGCAAACAATCCCGGAGGAGTTGTATGAAGCCGCGCGGACGGACGGTGCAAATAAGTGGCACGAATTCCGATACGTTACCTGGCCTGGCCTTCGCCACACGCTGGTATTTGTTTTGATCACCATCACCATTGCGGCGCTCGGCCTCTTTACCCAGATTAACGTCCTAACGCAGGGCGGACCACTAAATTCGACCTCAACCCTGGTCTATCAAACTTTTTCTCGAGGTTACCAAGAACAACAGATTGGCGCTGCTTCGTCAATCTCATTCATTTTCTTTATTTTGGTACTGATTATTTCGTTGTTACAACGCATCTTGACCCGGAAGGCAGACCAATAATATGAAGACTCTCTCTCGCGTCACTCTGTATACCCTTATGACAATTATGTCTTTTGTTTTTCTCTTCCCCTTGGTTTTCATGGTGATTTCGAGTCTAAAACCCGATGCCCAGCTTTTGCACGATACCGGTAGTCTTCGCGCTTTCATTCCAACTGGGTCTATCTCGTTTAAGAATTACACGGGCGTCTTCACCAGAATCCCATTCTTTACCTTTCTTTTCAATTCTCTACTAGTGTCATTTTTAACTGTAGTTTTAGGACTTTTTGTAAATAGTTCTATCGCCTTTGCAATTGCACGCATGAATTGGAAGGGTAAGAATTTTGTTATGGCGATTATTTTGGCGACATTAATTCTTCCCTTCGAAGTCATCGCTATTCCTTTGTTGTACATCTGCGCAAAGATCCCCAGCATCAGTTTCACAGGTGGACTTCATTTAACACATGGAATTTTCAACTCGTATCAGATTCAAATTCTGCCGTTTATTGCTAATGCAATATCTATCTTTCTATTTGTTCAATTCTTCAAGACCCTCCCGAAGGATTTGGATGAAGCTGCTCGTGTCGATGGGGCGAGTTGGTTCATGATTTATAGAAAGATAGCGATGCCACTGGCAGGGCCCGCTATAGGAACGGTGGCGATTTTAACCTTCTTGCCAATGTGGAATTCGTACCTTTGGCCTGTGATGACAATTCAAGATGAGCGTTATCGCCCTATCATGATCGGATTGCAGTATTTCTACACGAATTTCCAAACCTCTTGGGGGCAGATCATGGCTTACCTATCATTATTGACGATTCCGGTTGTCATTCTTTTCTTGTCCATGCAGCGTTTTTTTGTAACAAGCATTGCCACCTCTGGAGTGAAGGGTTAATTGTGCTAGAACTTGCTGACCATTGGATTTGGGATTGCTGGCTATTCGATGATGGAGAGGATTTTCATATTTTCTTTCTCCGTGCCTCGAAAGCTCTGATAGACCCCGACCGACGACATATGCATGCTTCTATAGGTCATGCAAAATCCAAAGATCTAAAGAATTGGATGTTGCTGCCTGACGCTCTTGTAGCTGCTGATGCCCCTGCTTGGGATGAGGTAGCGACATGGACGGGAAGCGTTGTGAAGAATCCCGCGGACAATTTGTATTACATGTTTTATACCGGGCTAACCCGCCCCTCAGGGGGACTAGTTCAGCAGATTGGGTTTGCGACAAGCTCCGACTTAATCGCCTGGACGCGTAATCCGGACAATCCTGTGACCTCGGCCGACCCGGCCTACTATGCATCGCAGGAAAATGGGGATCCTGACACTAATTGGCGAGATCCATGGGTGTTTTTCGACCCCAGGGATCAGAAGTGGCACATGCTTAACACTGCTGACATTAAGGGTGGCGGGCTTAAAACTCGTGCCACGGTAGCCCACGCAATTTCTGACGATCTAGAAAAATGGCAGGTGCTTCCACCACTTTGTGGAGAGGCGGGCTTTGGACAGGTTGAAGTTATTCAAGTCGAGGAGGTCGAAGGGAAATACGTTTTGGTTTTCTGCGTGGGGAATCAACACCTCAACGAACGTAAACCCGGATTTCAGACCGGTACTTACTCGGTTCCAGCTGACTCGCTTACGGGACCCTTTCATTTTGAGCGCACTCAAATAATTAATGCCGATGGAATTTACGCCGGACGAATCATAAAAGATCGCTCAGGGAATTGGGTCTTGCTGGGCTTCGTGGGCGGGCAGAATACATCCGAGTTCAAAGGTCGAATCTGTGACCCGATTCCATTGATCTTAACTTCAGAGGCGGTTCTCAAGATTAAAGAGTAGCCTTCGATTCTAAGTATCGATCGACAGGGAATTCGATGGGCGAATGTAGGGACCATAGGCTGTTATTTGGACGTTCACTCGGTTTTCACGTCACACTTGATCCGTCGCTCAGTAAGTAGTTGAGAGAAGTACCTCGGTTTAAACGCCGGGGTACTTTTTTTGTGGCGTATTGCCACCCATTGGGTTAACAATCCGAGCCAGGCGATATTGGCCGTAAATAGTGGAGGGGAAGTAAATCGAAAGGAAGGTGTAAGGAAGCGCAGATTAGGCTGGCTATTGACGGCCAGAGCCGCTAAATCCATATCGATTGGAATTGAATGATATCAACCCGATTTCGTCAAAATGTAAGTCACGTTTTGCAGCGTCTTGATGTCGCCACCTCTCGGGTCAGTGCCACGGCATTCGTTGCCGTAATCTTGTTAACCTTCAACATCACACTCGCCGTGCGGGGGTTCCCAACATCTTGGCAGGTTTATTTCGCCACTGTCTCGAATGCCGTAATCTTGATCTTTCTATTTTCATTCAAGCACACCGATCACCGGGGGCTAACTGCGCTGCAATTGAAGCTTGATGAAGTTATTCGTTCAATACCGGCTGCTAACGATCATCTAGTTTCGATTGAACGTGCAGACGAAAACGAAATAGTTGCCCTCGAGAAAGAACAGAAATCTGTTCATGAATCCCTCAAAGGCGCGCAAGAAGGTTCTGAAATTGAGCCAATCACCGAACAGGAACTCGCTGCACTACTTCGCCTTCGTCGCCCAGGCAGCGAGAACCTCTAACTCCTTCTCCTTGCTGATCCCAGGGGCGATTCTTCCCGCCGGTAATTCGGGTTGAACTTCAGTCGAAATACTTAGCCAGGTGTCATTGACTGTTTCACTTATCGGGCGACATTTCAGACCAGCTGCAATCGCCTTTCTTGTGTCAAAACCGTAGAAGCCATACATATCAGGGGAGATCCAGATAGGTAGTTCCGACCAGGGTTGAATTTCGTGCTTAAGAATAAAATCTGAGGGCACCCATTTGAAATTTGCATCGGAATTAGTGGCAGTTTTGCAGAGGTTTAACAGTTCAGACATTGTTGAATGGCCGCGGGGTGTAAGCGTGTTAAAGATGCCAACCCTGCCTTGCTCTGCGGATTCCACCATGAACAGCGCCAGGTCGCGAGCATCTATGTACTGCAGTGCCAAATCCTCTGGGCCGGGGGCAAGTACATCCCCACCTTCAGAAATTCTGCGTAACCACCACGCCAAACGGGCTGGCCACTCATGTGGTCCAATAATTAATCCTGGCCTGGCGATGAAGGATGCGGTTGGACCGAAACCGGATAGAACTGCGAGTTCTGCGCCGCGTTTATCGGCAGGGTAATTAGTGCTTTCTGAAGCGGGATCCGCATCCACGGATTGAAAATTCTCGTCAATCCCGAGGGGGAGCGGGTCTGCCTGATAGACGGAACAGGGAGAAAGCGCGTCTAACACCTTCGCTAATGCGTCCAGAAATTCCAATTATTCGTAAGGGTGTTAGACAAGTGTTAGACAAAACTAAATAAAGAGACCGATTAAGTACGAACAGTTTAAGAATTAACGCTCTGAC
>CAIMNT010000044.1 GCA_903842855.1 uncultured Actinomycetes bacterium | reverse complement strand
TACCTTGCAGCGTCCGTCGTCAAGATCTGCCGGTAATTTAAATTCTTCGCACCCTATGCAATACGGACCTTCATACCGGCCCGAATAGATATGCCCCTGATCCTTTAAGCCAGTAAGAAAACTTTGCACTCGCTCCATATGACGTGGTTCGGTTGTACGAATGAAATCGTCATATGCGATGTTAAGGCTGGCCCACGTTGGCTTCCAGGATGTGTCAACTAATCGATCACACCAATCTTGCGGTGATGCCCCATTGGAATTAGCCGTGTTCAAGACTTTCTGACCGTGCTCATCGGTTCCAGTGAGGAACCAGACAGATTCTCCACGCTGACGATGCCAGCGGGTAAGCACGTCACCAGCTACCGTCGTGTAGGCATGCCCGATATGTGGCGCATCGTTGACATAATAAATCGGCGTCGTGAGATAAAAAGACTTTGATCCGGCGCTCATTGGACGATCTTATCTTCTAAATTTCCTTATTTTTCTCTGACTTTGATTTCAACCATGGCATCGAAAACCATACGTTTGGGCAAATCCAAATTCCGTGCCACTAATGCAATTGCGTCCTTGCGGCTCATGCCCGCTTCTTCATGGGCTTTGACCAGATCCACCATCGTCTCGGGTGTGTGGCGTTGAGAACTCAGGTCAAACCCTTCAATCACAATCGTGAGCTCTCCCAATATTTCTCGCTCGGAACTCCACTCAAACAATTCTTTGATGGTTCCCCGAATCGTTTCTTCATACGTCTTAGTCATCTCCCTGCATATTGCGCCCCGCCGATGTGGCCCCATCGTTGAAAGCGCATCAGAAAGCGATTCTTTGAGGCGATGAGGGGCTTCAAAAAAGATAATGGTGCGAGGCTCGGTTGCCAATTTCTCATACCAAGTCTGCCGTGCACCACCAGTTCGAGGTGAAAAGCCTTCAAAACAAAATCGATCAGTGGCCAAGCCTGAGAGTAGTAATGCGGTTGTTACGGCGCTTGGACCAGGCAATACCTTTATAGGAACTCCGTTTTCTATTGCCCGCTGAATCAGGCGATACCCTGGATCACTAATTCCGGGAGCTCCAGCGTCGGTGATAACTAAAAGATCCGCTCCAGTAAGTAGGATCTCCGTGAGCTGGTCAATTCGCTCATTTTCGTTCCCCTCAAAGTATGAAATAACCTTGCCGGCGTAACGAACGCCTAGATCATGCGTCAATCGCGCAAGTTTTCTCGAATCCTCGGCGGCTATGAACGGAGCGCTCTCCAGCGCACCCCTAATCCGATCCGTAGTGTCACCAACGTTCCCAAGAGGACCGCAAGCAAGGATCAGCATGAGGCAATTCTCGCAGGCTTTACGCTTGCCTCATGACAACCCTCGCGCTGCGCCCTGGAATAACTCGGGATCGATTCACGGCGTGGGGGCTGGGATTGGTAGCCCTCATATTTCGAATCTGGCACCTCCAATCTCCCAAGGGCTTCGTTTTTGACGAGGTCTACTACGCCCAAAATGCCAATGCCCTTCTTCACCATGGAGTCGAGTTGGACCCTAAAACAAGCGCAGCGCAATTTATAGTTCACCCTCCCGTTGGCAAATGGATGATTGCAGCTGGAATTAAGTTATTTGGTTACCACGAATTTGGTTGGCGAATTAGCGCAGCACTTGTTGGAACAGCATCAATCATCATGATTTTTTACGTTTCCAAGCGGCTGTTCAATAATTATTTTCTAGCTCTCGGTGCGGAAATTTTAATGAGCGCGGACGGATTACACCTGGTGATGTCTCGCACTGCTTTGTTAGATATATTCTTAATGTTCTTTACGCTTCTCGGATTCCTTTTCATATTGCGTGGGCAACATTACGCAGCTGGTATTTCACTTGGTCTTGCTGCTGCTACAAAATGGAGTGGTGTCTATTACCTAGTTGCTTATCTTGCTTTCACGCTTTACGTCGAATACCGTCAAAATCGCGCGCTGGAACTTGAGCACCCAATCAAGCAAGTGGTTCGCCAAAAACTTTGGTTGCGAGCCTTGCAATACATAGTAATTCCTATAGTTGTTTACGTAGTGAGTTGGGCTGGCTGGTTCTTTAACACGTCGGGTTACGATAGAAAATGGGCAAATTCTCAGCGCCATGGCTTTTTTAGTTTCATACCTGCACCAATCAGATCACTGTGGCACTACCACTCAGAAATGTGGGATTTTCACACCACATTGACCGCGTCGCACCCTTATGCCGCTAATCCCTGGAGTTGGTTAATCATGGGACGACCTACCTCGTTTTATTACCAAGCTCCCAAGGGCTGCGGTGCAAATGCTTGCGCCCAAGAAGTACTTGCGCTGGGTACTCCGCTTTTATGGTGGTCTGGAGTTATAGCTATCGCCGTAACTATTGGGTACTGGATTGCACGACGAGAATGGCAAAGCGGGCTACTTTTACTCAGCTTGGCAGCAGGTTACCTACCCTGGTTTAACTGGCAAAAAAGAACAGTTTTTAATTTCTACACCATTGCCTTTGAGCCTTTTATTATCCTGATTATTATTTACGCGCTTTCAAAATTCTTAGAACCAAATGCTGAAGGAGTTATTGCTGGTCCACGCAGATTTGCAAGCTATGGATTTCTGGCGATCATCGTTTTGAATTTTCTCTATTTTCTTCCCCTTTATTTAGGGAACTTGATTACTTACACCCACTGGAGTTCATTAATGTGGTTCCCGAGTTGGATTTAAAACTTATTGGTTCGCTGCCCAGTCGCGCTCGGCAGCTGCCTGCTCTGCCAACTCTTGATCAAATAGTTCATCGCGAGCGGGAATTTCAAGTGCGCTCTGACGCTCCTGCTCTGCACTCCACCTTCCTGGAGTCGTTAAATCAATAGTGCGCTTTGGAGTGATCGCCTTAGGAGCGGTCGCATACGTTGGCTTTGGCACCGCTATAGGTGACCAACTGCGTTCTTCACTCTTCTCGATAATAGTGATACTTGAGGTTGTACTGCGCTCACGCAGAGGTACCCATTGTTCAAGTACCGCTTCGCTCTCAGTGAGGTCGCGTCGGGAGAGGTCAATTCGAGCCTTTGGATCTACCTTGATTTCAACTGCTGTGATCGCAGCGAGCGCGGCAAGCCTGCGCTTCTTTATTTGCGCGGCAACAACCTGCCTGCGAACATGAATCAAATAAATAGCGAGCGCTGTAACAGGAATTAAAACACTAATAACTGGAATCAAACCAGCTGCGACCACTGCACCAGTTCCGAGTGAAACCAAAATTAAAGCACTTAACACTCTTCTACGCAGACGTAGAGTTTTTAACTTCTCATCTAAATTGATGGGATCGGGAAAATTGGGGGTTGAGGCGACAATTTTCATTGCGCTCTTATATCGCTCTGTCTCACGACCAGATTGGGTCTCATGTTGTCGCATCCAACGAGGCAAAAAGTACGCTACCCACATTCCGATAATGATCAGATAGATGAGTCCGGACGCCATGGAATGAAACAGTAATTCAGGTTTGGGCGAAAAGTCGGGATTTAGACGCTATGTCTTAATTGAAATTATTAGGGTTTTCCGCCACAAAAGTAAGGTGGTCACGCCAATCCCCAGCAATGTGAAGATAACGCGGACGTAGCCCTTCAAAGGTATACCCGCTCTTTTCCGCTACTTTTTTAGAGGCGCCATTTTCAGGGCGTAGATTTATTTCAATCCGATGCAGATGTAACTCCTTGAATCCAAATTGGGTAAGAGCTTTGACTGCACGAGTTGTGTAGCCCCGATTGGCGAAACGTTGATCTATCCAATAACCGATGTGACCACCTCGATATGCGCCAAAAACAATGCCGCCAAGAGTTATTTGGCCAACAAGGTGATCGCGGCCTTCGAGGTGTAGCCAAATGCCAAGTGAGATCGCTCGCAGATCTCGACCCTCCTTGTTGTAGTAACGAACCATTCCGTAAAAGGTGGGTAGGGGACGATCAGATTCAAGAGGTGGCCTGGTGGCTTCCCACGGGGCTAACCACTGGGCATTGGCGGCACGGACCTCCAGCCACTTCGCTCGATCCCGATAACGCAAAGGGCGAAGGGTCAGTTCGTGATCGGTAATTAAATATGGCCAACTTCCCATTATTAAATGGTCCGGTCCAGAATCATGATCTCGGCAATTTCGCCCTTTAGGTATCCGGGGGAATCGGCAGGAACAGTAATAAATGCATGAGCATCGGAGAGTGAAACCAGTTGGCTTTGATCCGCGATTGCGGTGACAACCGGTACTCCAGTACCGAGATCAGAGAGGGTGGCCCGAATGAGAGCCGCTACTCCGATTGGTGACTCAATATCGGCCCCTATCTCGGCCTTGCTGGTGGGGCGAAATACATTCTTTACGCCCAACATAGTTCTAATCATGGGCCGAATAAATACCTCAAAGGATAGGTATGCGCTCATGGGGTCACCCGGAAGGGCGATAACTGGGATTTCATCCTCCCCTATAGTTCCAAAGCAGTGCCTTCCGCTTCCATCCAAATTGGGTATTCCAATCTCAATCTCACCCATCTCGCCAAGAACTTGCTCAATGAGTTCAAAGGAACCATCGTTGCTCTCGCCGCTGATCACGATCAAATCTGCTCTCACCAACTGATCTTCAACTACCGCTTTTAGCTGCTCGTGATTCTCGGGGATGGTGTGAACCCGGTATGCCAAGGCTCCCGCTTCTCGCGCCGCGGTTGCCAACATCCAAGAATTGGTCTCGTACTCTTCATGATCCTGAACTGGCTGACCCGGTTCCACCAAATCATCCCCCGCGGAGATCACAACTACTCGAGGATGGGGCTGAGTGGGTAGCCTGGAAAGCCCTAGAGAGGCTGCTAGTCCGATTTGGGGTGAGCGAATGCGAGCGCCGCGGGCAAGATAAATCTCGTCTCCTGCGAAGATATCTTCAGCGAGAGTAGCTCCGTGCGCATCTAGAAGAGGCATATCAAATGGAGTTAAGGGGTGAGAGATTGCAAGCAGTTCAGCCAACATATTCTTAACTGAAATCTGCGGAATCATGGTTTAACCTTACTTCGTTCGAAGAGTATTCCAACGGAGGTGATCTGCGTGGATTCGATGAGGGTTGAAAAACGCCTACTTCGAGCTGACCTACGCCAATCACGCGTAGATAACTTCATGGCTGAAAGTTGGATTCACATCTTGCAAGCCCCTGAAGTTCAAGCGGCACGCATTGTTGCCTCGTACATCTCTTATGGATTTGAGCCACAAACGGTCGACATCAATAGTTCACTCATTGCATCTGGAAAAACGGTCTTACTCCCACGGATCTTGCCCAACAAAGATCTGGAGTGGGTGAAGTGGGAGGGCTCGCTCACTCATTTGAAAAAAAACGGGAATGTTCTCGAACCTATTGGAGATGCGTTGAGCGATGAAACGACAATAGATGTCGTCATCGTTCCAGCGCTAGTGGTCGATCGCCAGGGAAATCGCATGGGACAAGGTGGCGGATCTTACGACCGGGCCCTCGCTCGGATATCGGCTTGGAAGGTAGCGCTGGTTGGCGCACACGAGGTAAGAAGTTCAACTTTGCCTACTGAGACTCACGACGAGAAAGTGGATGCTGCGGCAACGCCTGGGTTATTACTTCGATTTAATCCGGATGCTCCTGATCGCCTTTAGCGAGCGTGGCCAGGTATTTGTTGTACTTAGTCAGTTCATCTTCTTCGCCCATCGCTGCGGCACGATCTGCGGCCCGATCGATTCGCTTTGCCTCACGTGAATCATCACGCATCCACTGAATAAAGGTCGCGATCAGAGCCACCAAGATCGGTATCTCCCCCATCATCCATCCAATCGAGCCACCCGTGTGCTGATCGGCCAATAAGTTGGTGTTCCAAGGGCGGAATAGAGATGCAAAATAACCACCATCCAAAAGTGTGGTCGTAGATAGCAGCGCGATGGAGAAGAAGGCGTGAATGCTCATGGCTGCAAAGAGCACGATGATGCGCACGATATGAGGAATCTTTCGAGGGTTAGGATCAATACCAACAATCACATAGAAGAATAAATACCCTGCCAAAAGAAAATGAATATCCATAAGCAGATGTCCGCTGTGGGACTGCATCAATTTTCCAAATAAAGGGGTCATGTAAAGCAAGAAAAGTGAGCCGTCGAAGAGTCCAAGTGCGATTACAGGATTGGTGATGATCATTGAATATCGCGAGTGAATAATTGATATCAAAACTCCTCGAATACCACGTTCTTCCGGGGTTCTGCCTTGAGGCAAGGTGCGTAGCGCAAGAGTTATTGGCGCACTAAGTACAAATCCGATGGGAGCAATCATTCCCAAAATCATGTGCCCCAACATGTGATACGAAAAGGCAAAGTGGGCATAGACCCCAACGCCACCACTCGTTGCGAAATCAACTAATGAAACGGCGATTGCAAACGAGACTGTTCGTCCTACGGGCCACTTATCACCACGGCGAGTGAGAACGATAACCCCGTAGATATACAGAGCCGTAATAAGCAGGAGAAAACCAAGCATGGTTCCATCTGGGGAATATGCTGAAAAAATGCGACCAAGCGTGGGGGCTGCCGGCATCTTGATCCCAGTGATCGCAATCGACGGATCTCTGGCAGAGAGAATCTCCGAGGGCGAGACAGGTGGGTTAGTGGTGCTCAGCCAGCCTCCAATGCCCACCGCCACCACCATCACCAAACTCTCGTTTATGAGCAGCTGAAAAACCTGCCTACTGCCGGATAACTTGGCGGCGATATGAGATCTGTGGCGTGAGCCAATAACTACAAGAATGAGGAAGAGCACTGCCTTGAGGAGTACTAAGAATCCGTAACGAGAGTGCCACCCTACTAGGAAATTAAGTCTGGTCCATGCGCTCAATACCCCGCTGATACCAACGATTATTGCCGCCCATAAGGCCAGCGCACTAAATCGAGGGAGCGATTCGCTTCGCTCTCGCGGAGAGATCGCAGCAACTCCAATGACTCCTCCCACCCAGAGCGAAACTGCGCCGACATGGAATATCAGAGCTCCAATGGCGAGTCCATGGTTACCGGCACTTGCAGCATGGCTCTGAAAGAGCGGAATCAGTAACGCCAACATCGTTCCAGCCAATGCGAAATAGATCGCACCTACCTTTTTAGCTCTTACGACAAGCGCAAGCACACCGGCACCCATCAGTATTTGAAATACAAAGTCGCGTCCGATACTGGTCGAAAACAAGAAGCTGGAAAGTGCCGAGGTATTAAATGAATCTAGAAAACCGCCGCCCAGCAGATTTCCTAATTCAACGAAGGCTCCCCCGATTGAACAGACGACCCAGACAACGGTAGTTAATTGCGCCAAGTTTCGTATGCGACGAGATTCGGATATTAATTTTCCGCGGTTTTCGTGTACTAAGAAACCGACTGCATAGAGCAATCCAATAGAAATAATGATTGATATTAAATATAGATCTTTTACAACCGGAATCAGTACGTCAATCAGGGAATTTGAACTTTGTGAATGGCTGTGAGCAACGGCGGTTGCGCTAGCGAGAATTATTTCTGGCCCCGTTCATGGGAGCGTCGCTTGCGAGCTTTTCTAGATTGCATCCAGATCATGCGCGCGTACCACACAAGGAAGAGCGCAACAATCGTGGCTAATCCAAGAAAGACTAAAATCGTTACTTTGGCAGCGGAACTGCTCGCTGAATTTGAAGGAACTATCGGGTGAGTCACGACAGGCGTTGGCGAGGCAGTTGGAGTTGAAATCACTGCGGGAGCATTGAAGAGAAAGGTGTAGGAGTCACTCAGCGGTGCATCTGTTGCGCTGAGCAAGGTGTACGAAACCGTATAAATTCCAGTCACGGTCAGAGGCTTTAAGCCAACGACTGCCGTTGTGTCAGAGATCGTCAGCGAGCCATCATCCACCTGCACGCCGTTGGGATCGGTTACTGAAAGGCTATTTCCATCAGGGAGCAACGTCGTCGCGGCAGTCACGGAGACCGCATTGGGGGCCTGAGAGAGGACCGCACCGACGGCAGGAACTGTGGAGACCGCGCTATTTGCTTGGGCTGGAGTGGCCAAAATCGAGCTCAGGGTCAATAGAGCACCCCCGGTAACTAGTTGCACCGACTTACTCCTAAAAAGGGCGCGCATTCCAGACCTTTCGTAGCTGCGGGTCCGCATAAAAGCCCCTGAAGCCTTTACGATCGCCCACAATCCATTTGGATTAGAACCTATCCTCTCACCTCTTTAGACTTACCTCTATGCCGACCTACCAGTATGCCTGCTCCGCCTGCGGTCATGAATTTGAGCTCTTCCAGGCCTTTGCGGATGATCCGATCTCAGAGTGCCCTGTCTGCAAGGGCGAAGTTCGGAAGGTTTACTCGAACGTTGGCGTGGTCTTTAAAGGTGGGGGTTTCTACAAGACTGACTCCCGTCCGGCAGCTTCGGGCGGCGGAGAGTAGCCAAACAACAACTCTTTAACCGTGGTGTGGTGGTCTATCAGCTTCGATTTGCGCCTCACGTTGCGCCTCATCATCTTCCCGAGGATCAATCTCATCCTGAGTAACCTTAGGCAAAATATTCGAATCACTCATTTTTTTCTTCCGATCATTGCGAGTTCAAGCCCATCGAGAAGTGATTCAAAAACTTCTGGAGGCAGGTGGCCTTCCACAATCAAATTAGATGCGCCTTGTACAGATGTCCACGAAATAAGCTCTCCATATTTGCGCATTTCAGGAGAGATAAGCCCAGTAGCCAGTAAGTCGTCAAGACACTGAGTCAGCATCAGAAATGCCTCTTCCTCAATGTGTTGGCCCTCCTTATCAACTTTGCAAAATCCTCCGAACATGAGGCGAAATAGATTCGGCTCTTTATACGCCCATCGGAAGTAAGTTCTACCAAGTTCTCGATACCTCAACCGAGCAGCTCGAGCGGACTTACCAGGAATCTTAGAAAGAGCACTCCTTTGCATTTCGGCGAGATCGATGAAGAGTTTGTCTCCGACGCCCGTGATCAAGGAATCTTTATCTGGGTAGTAGTGATAAACGGCGCTCGGGCTCACGCCAACTTGTTCTGCAACTGCGCGAAGAGATAAATGTCCGGGACCAGTCTTACGTACCAATTCAATAGCCGCATCGATAAGAGCCGCCTCAAGGTCTCCGTGGTGATAACTCTCCCGCCCGGTTTTGCTTGCCTGAAGAATTTTAGGTGAAGACACGCCCTAAGTATCTCTTGAAACTTGACAGTGTTCAAATCAACACCCCATAATCTGAACACTATTCAGATTCCGACCACACCTGAAGGGCTTTACACATGTTTGAAAGACTCGGCCACACACTGGTTCGCCGCCGAAGGGCGGTTTTAGCCCTCTTCACTATCATTCTCATTGCAGGTGGGGTTAGTAGCTCGTTCCTCATCCCCCGACTGGATAACGGTGGCTACAACGACCCCCATAGTGATTCGGTTAAGGCTGCCAGCTACCTATCATCCACATTCCACGTTAAAGATCCCGCACTCGCCCTAATTGTGCAGAGCACCAACTCCGTGAGCGACCCCACCACAGTCGCAGATGCCGGCGCTCTTGAAAAATCGATTAGCCAAGAAGTTGGGGTTGTTAAGACGCTCTCCTTCTGGTCTGCCGGCGGCGCACCTGCGCTCAAGAGCACCGACGGTAAAGCCGGATATCTCTTCGTCTACTCTGCGGCGAGCGATCCCAGCACCTCAAAGGATTTAGCTAAATTGATCCAATCTAAATTCGACGGCACTTATAAATCACTTCGCGTTTACGTCGGAGGACCTGCCGTGATCAATCAGGCGATCGGATCGAAGATCTCAAAGGATCTTGCAGTCGCGGAATCGATGCGGGAAATGGCTATGCCGAGTCAAATGACTTGGATAGATCTGCATCTGCATCTCTGAATTCAGAATTCGATGAGATGTTGAGCTGGAGAAAGACTCCCGACTCCAAGAAAAATGCACTCTTTGATCTTCTAATAATGGGAAGAAATATTCCCGAAGGTTCAAAGCTCAAAGCAGACTCAGATCACTTCCTAGGCTGCATGGCCCTTCATGAATCAACACCAGATTTTCTTCTTAAGAAACTGTCAGCGCTTAATGACCCCCTCATTGATGAGGTGATCGCCTCGCGTTAGGGCGTCAAAAGTTCAACGCGAATTATCGAGGAAAATTGTTCGTGCATACCCAGGAGTTGCCTTCGTGGTCTCTTCCACCGTTGAGCAAATAATGAGCGTATCTATCTTCTTTGGGAGGGCCTGCGGCCAAGGCGTGTAACCGTCGGTAAGTACAATGACGATTCGTGGCGTTGGCCTTATCTCTGCAGCAGCGTGAATACCCGCACCCATATCAGTACCCCCTCCTCCGCTTAGCTTGATTTCAGAGATTGATCCACGGGATTTGAGCTTCTGGATAGGTCCGACTTCTGCATCACATGGGATGATGAAGAGTCCCTGGCTTATTCCATTCGACTTTGCAATACCATCGACTTCTGAGAGAAATTCGGTAACTTGTTCACTCGAAATGCTTCCGCTGGTGTCAATAATGACTGCAACAGTTGGAGGGGCCGGTTTGCGCATCGAAGGCAGAATGATCTCGGTATTTCCAGTTCGCATTGCACTCTGCCTACGCGATGGCCGAGTGAAAACGTAGTCGCGTCTACCTAGGACCGTGGCAAGCGATGTTCGGAAGGTGCCAGCCAACTCACGCTGCCAATCAATCTTTGGCTGAAGTAGCTCTTGAGCCCAGCGAAGGAGCCCGCCTGGCAATGTTCCGATGCCCTTTTCTAGGGCATGTTTCAATATTTCTTGGGCAACCCGATCTCGAATGACGTCTTGCTGGTCGCTTCCGATCGCAGGACTTTCGCCATCATTTTTTGGGATTTCATAAGAACGGGATTGACCTCCAGAGACCGCTCCGCAGTCGCTGCCCTCATCTGATTCTTCGGGGTGTTCTTCAAAATACTTAATCATCTGGAAGAAACTCTGTTCGGTTGTCATCGCAGTGACGACTCCATACTTTCCAAGCGTCTCAAATCGAACCGGTGGAAATTCTCCCCACGGCATATGCGCTTGGTCTAAGACTTCGTTAATATTGGCATCTCCGGCAAGATTCCAGAGACTGTGCTGTTGGCTCTGCTGTTTGAGTGCTCCAAATCGGGCACCGTGTTGCAAGACGCAGTGCATCCCTTCGTGCAAGACCATCGTCGCTAATACTTCTGGAGATTGCTGCATCACAAATTCTGGGTTGTAGTACATTCGCCAACCTTGATCAACTGCAAGAGTGGGCAATTCCACGCTCTCGACAACTTTGAGCATAAAGAGCAAGGTGGAGAGATATGGCCACCGAGATTGTGCAATGATGCGTGCCGCCATCACCCGTAGGCGAGCTTCATTGCTCACGACGGTAGCAACAGGTGGAGTCATTGCCTTAGATCATCTTCGCTTCTGTGAGAAGTGGTACGAGAGATTTCAGCAGGCTCTTATCCGGCATTGCACCCTGTGGTCGTTCACGTAACCAATCACGAGCAAATGTGACTGCTAGGTCAGGGTTTCCGCCATCAGCGATTCGCTCAAGAACTAGGCCGACCGCTTGCCAGCGCTCGAGAGTCATATTGTTACGTATTGCAGACATCAAAGAAGCGCCAATGATGTAGACCTTATCCATGCGGTTTGGAAGTACGAACTTCTTGGGATTCTCAATAATCTCTTCGGGGTTTGGTAGATCTACGTTCTCACGATATGTCAGGTATTCAGCGGCAGGCCCTGCACCAATGCAGCCCATGACTGCAATCCGGCGAACACTTGATTCCAATCGGCATGCCGTGATCCATCCAGAGAGGATCGCAACCATCTCCCATGAACGAGGTGTCGGAAAGGCGCGGCCTTGTTCGGCAGAAGACTTTGGTAAGACTGTCGTGAGATCGGGACGCGATGAGAGGAACCCTGCAAGCAAGGCGCGTTCGGCGCTGAGTGCTTGTGAAAGTGCCTGTGCATTGGGAGTTGGGATGGTGAATGAAACCCAGTTTCCCGCTAGACCATCACGAACAACTTCTGCTGGAAGGTCCCAATTGAGGTGGCAAAAGCGATTTGCAAGGGGTGGGGCAAGATCCCAACCATCAGCCGCTTGCTCAGGTGGATTTGCAGCTGCAATGACGCTGGTGTCTTCGCCAAGTTCGCAATCTCCGGCGACCTTATCTAGACACACTCGCAATAACGCTGCCTGCACACTAGGTGGCGCGGTATTCACTTCATCTGTAAAGAGAATTCCATTCTCTACTTGTGAGAGGCGCTTAGCCCAGTCAGGAGGCATAAGAGCAGCGACGCCATTATTCAGCATTGGCAGTCCGGCAAAATCTTGAGGTTCGCGAATACTTGCCAAGATCACCTCTAAGTGACGTCCTTGATCTTCAGCAATCTGTTTAATCACTGAAGTTTTTCCCTGTCCAGGCGGTCCCCATAGGACAACCGGAACTCGAGCAGCAACGCAGGTGATTAGCGTCTTATATGTCGCTGCATAATCTTCAAGTGTGCTCACAAATACTTCCCTTCAGTATGGTCAGAATTATTGCCTAATTGAGATCAAAACGGAATACTTTCTATATGCCTATCGAGCGGGTCGACATTACTGATGCAGAATTTGAAGAGACCATATTCGCAGGCCTAATTGCACATGGGTTTGACCCTTCCCGTCATGATGACATCATCCGTTTATCAGGAGTAGGCGTCGGCGAGGGAAATAGTTCGGTTGATATTGAACTTAATTTAGTCCATATGGATGGTCATAGAATCCTCGAAATCGCAGCACCTCTACGTATGAGTCCAGTTTCCTTTGATACTGCAAATGTCATGTCTGCTC
Source organism: uncultured Actinomycetes bacterium (assembly GCA_903842855.1). Taxonomy (GTDB): domain Bacteria; phylum Actinomycetota; class Actinomycetes; order Nanopelagicales; family Nanopelagicaceae; genus PALSA-747. The sequence goes on along the minus strand of CAIMNT010000044.1, from coordinate 3,524 downwards.
AGGGAAATATCTCCTGTCATTTAGCAAAATTTAGACCGATCGAGAAGGTCGGTCTAGGGATGCACACTGTCCAAGCATCATTTGTCCTCTTCGCAGATCACCTGTCAAATGAAGAGCTTGCTTCGATGCTCTATCTGTTTATCAAAGAAGTTGATGCGATCGATGACGAGATTCTCTTGATCGCTTCTCAAGCCAAAACCTCTAACGACTAACATCAATGAGAGGCTGACATGTCCTATAAATGTGGTCACTGCGGAATCAAAGTCAATGGTGAAGCGGGAGATCCATGTCCTGGATGTGGAAAGGCTCAAGCGTTCGAGTCATCAGAGTCGTTAGAGCAAGTAAATCCATATCGAATGACTACATCTCCATCTCTTAGCCTTAACAATCCAAAAAGTGAACCCCTGGAGCGCTCGTGGATTCAAAAGGTCTTTGATCAATGCGATGAATGGTTTAAGGAACTCGGAGATTCAGAGGATCTCGTAAATTCAGATATTGATGAAGTCACTCCAAAGGTGATTGCTTATGCCTTGCAAAAGGCTGAGGAGGCTGAAAACCCTGAAGACAGAATTAGTCTCTACTCTTACAGCGCACACTTCTTAACGCTAATTAAAGAATATGAGCAAGCAATTGCTTACGGGCGAATTGGTCTTGAAAGTACGCAGGATTTCTACCGAAACCAGTCCTACGAAACACTTTTTAGAAGTTACACCGCTATAGGGGACTTTGAAAGATTAATCGAACTAGAAGCCAGTGCACTCAGAGATAATTACCCTGATTGCGGGTATTACCAGATAGAAAGAGCTACGCGTGAATGTGACTTCGATCGGGCAATCACCCATATTGATGAGTACTACGACAACAATCAAGCGCAGAATCTTTACGCCAAGTGCAGGATTTATACAAAGATGGGCGATCTACAGAAGGCTGAGACGGGATACAGAAAGCTCATCGCTATTGCAGGTAAAGATAGTATCGCAGGGGCAGCCATTAACAGCTTCTGCTTTGCTTTATTGATTCCTTTAAAGAGGAATGAAGAAGCGAAAGAACTTCTCATTGAGGCAACAACTTTCTCTACACCCCGCGAGACTGCCAACGCATGGAGTAATCTCGGCATTATTGCCACGGCAGAAGAAAAGTACTCAGAAGCCAGAGAGCATTTTGCCAAAGCAATCGGAAGTGATGATGTAGATATTCAAAATGAATCCCGATTCTTTCTCTGCTTAATGGATTTTCAAGATTACTCTGAACAATCCATGCCACCCTCAGATCCTAGATGGCGTAAGCTTTTAGAAGATATCCAGATTGGGATGAAGGTTGGAGATAGCGACAACATCGTTCAGTCAGCCCAACTATTGGTAAATGCCGCATCGCATTTGAAGATGCTCTCATCTTATGTCGATCAGGTCGAGGAGTGTATGAAGAAACTCGAGAGTGATCCTCTCGTAAAAATTGTCGGATCTGACGAGAATCTCAACAGAGATAAGCTAACAGTACTTCTTGCTTCGATGTATCGAGACTTAGAAGAATTTGGGAAATTTGAAGGTCTACTCCAAAAGGAAGCTCCTTCAGGGAACCTTGAAATCCTACGCTTGCTTATCGATCACATAAAAACTGGATCATGTACTCCTGATTTCAAGAATATTTCCAAGGATTTAGAGATTCCTCCAGTCCTCATGGCTGAATGGGTACATTTTGAATCAGACCCACTATTCCTCATTTATTTTTCTGGCACCGAAGATCGAGAGATCGCATTAGCGTTGATACAAAATGAAGCGACTCCAGTTCCTGCTTTAGTACTTCCATCAACTATTCCAGATATCGACATTCAGTTTAGAATTTGCTCACATCCGAATGTAACTCTAGAGATTCTCAAATCCCTCTCAACGAGTGCTTTTGATGCTGTTCGCCGCGGCGTGGCATCCTCACGGGTAGTCGATGACCAGACATTACAAGAATTGGCTCTCGATCCCTCACCCTCCGTACGAGACGCGGTTATGAAGAATCCAACAGCCAGTGATGAAACAAAAACTCTTGCAGCCCTTGGATGAATTAGTTACGATTCCCCATAACCGAGGTCGAGGAGGACCGCATGGCTGATCTAGCCGCAATTAAGAATAACGTTCGCAATCTCATTAAGGCTCAATTTGGGAGTGTGAGTGAAGATCGTGATGGCGATATGTTCATTAAGAATGAATCCTCTGTCACTTTTGTCACATTACATGATTGGAAGTACGGCGACGAAAATGTAGGCGTGGTAGAAGTTTATGCAATTGTCGCTCTTGGTCTCCCAGAAATAAACAAAGATCTAGCTGTAGAACTTACGACTACACTTCAGCGTCGATTCTGCTGCTGGTACTTTTTTCAAAGAGATGACGGCAAATTTAACCTTGTCTTATCTTCAAGTCTCATTGGAGCCACCATCGATCAAGCGGAATTGGCAACAGCGGTATTGGTGGTCGCCTATAATTCTAATGATCTAGATGATCAGATCGTTGCAAAATATGGCGGTAGTGTATTCGCTGGTGAATAATTTGAATATAGGAGCCGGTGTTCTCGCGAGAGGATGCCGGCTTTTTTATTCCTGAAAATGAATATTTTCTTTTAATAATCTATTTTTACCCTCTGCAGAGGGATATGAACTTTCCAAGATAGACCATGCCTTTTGCCGATGCTGGTTCCATGTGAGCAAGCTGCGGTGATCGAAGTAAATAGCACGCCCATTGAGCGCGTGATATGGCAACATTGAGACGATTGGGTGAGAGCAAGAATTCGATACCGCGAGGTAAATCCTCGCTCGATGATGTTGCCATAGAAACAAAGACCACTGGTGCCTCTTGTCCTTGAAACTTATCTACTGTGCCAACTCTGATATCCCCAAGGCCATTGCTGGCAAGTAGTGATTTAATATATCGAACTTGTCGATTGTAGGCAGCAACAACAATGATGTCCGTCTGTGCAAGTGGGCGAGCTGGGAATCTGCCATTGCCGTTGTCGGCATCAATCCACATTTTTCCTAGAAGGTCAGGGATGCGGCGCAGAATCTCGTCTGCTTCCTCCTCTGACTTAACTGTATTACCGACATGGTGGACGTTTACGATGTGAAGACCGGGTGCGATGTCGACAAGGTCGCGCTGTGAGCAGATTCCATCAGAGTGCAGGCGATTCTCATATTGCAGTCGTGAGACATATTGAGTGATCTCCGGGTGCATGCGATGAGTTTCATCGAGAAAGTAGCCATATTCAGCTGGGATCGTCTTATGTTCTCCCATGATGTGGCTTAAAACCGAGATCTCCACAGGTTCTGGGTGAGTTGCCTGCGAGACTTGAGGTAATTGCTGAGGGTCTCCCAATAGAAGTGTCCGTTTGGCAGATGAAGCCGCCGCAAGGGTGTTCGCAAGTGAGAATTGGCCCGCTTCGTCAATAACCATGAGATCAAGACCAAGTGCACGAATGTCGTTCCCTGAGAAGGTCCAGACTGTGCCCCCAATGACAAATCCCCCACTCTGGCGCATCGCCCAAGC
>CAIMNT010000043.1 GCA_903842855.1 uncultured Actinomycetes bacterium | reverse complement strand
CGGATCTTTCCGAAACGCATCAACTTAATTTTAACGGCCACGTGTGTGGTTACTCCTTGGGTGATTCGGCTCGATCATCACGCTGTCAGTGGGAGGGACAGGCGAATCTCAATCCATATTGGATGGGTTGTGGAGGGGTAGAGGGCCCTTCACAGGGGCCCAATCTTGCCATCTCGCGCCTACTTGGCCAAATTGGCCAATATGGAGCTTTAGCGCTCCTCCGCCGCCCGCTTGGCGGGGTTGCCCGACTTTGACTTCTTCTTCGGCGGAAGTGGCTTGTTGTATTTAGGCATTGCCGGCATGCCGGGGATATTTGGCATGCCACCAGGCAGACCACCGCCGTTTCTCAACTGGCGCATAGCCTTTTGGGCTGCCGTGAAGCGATCCACCAGGTTATTGACCTCTGAGACGGCACGACCGCTGCCCTTAGCGATGCGAGCCCTTCGGGTTCCGTTGAGAATTTTTACATCAGCACGCTCTTTGGGAGTCATGGATTGGATGATCGCCTCGGTCCTCACAAGCTCGCCTTCATCAAGGTTATCGAGTTGCTTCTTCATGGCTCCGCTATTCATACCAGGCAACATTCCCAGCATCTTTGTCATAGAGCCCATCTTCTTCATCGCCTGAAGTTGGCTCAAGAAATCAACCAGTGTGAAGTCATCTCCACTTGCAAACTTCTCCTCAAACTTTTTACTGAGTTCTGGATCGATTGCGGCCTTGGCTTGCTCCGCCAAAGTCGCTACATCACCAAGCCCCAAGATACGAGAGGCCATGCGATCTGGATGGAAGAGATCGAACTCATGCGGCTTCTCGCCTGTTGCCGCGAACATAATCGGGCGCTCGGTTAGAGAGACGATAGAGAGCGCTGCTCCACCGCGTGCATCACCATCGAGTTTTGTAAGTACTACGCCATCAAAACCAACGCCTTGCAGGAAGCTGGTGGCGGTACGAACTGCATCTTGTCCCAACATTGCATCAACCACAAAGAGGATCTCATCTGGCTTTACCGCATCGCGAATTCGAGATGCCTGATCCATGAGTTCTGCATCGACACCTAAACGACCTGCCGTATCGACAATAACGAAGTTATGGATTTTCTCTTCGGCAAATTTTCTACCAGCTTGCGCCACCTTCACTGGATCACCAACGCCATTGCCAGGCTCGGGCGCGAAAACCGGTACTCCTACATCTAAGCCAACTTGTTGCAATTGGTTAACCGCGTTTGGACGCTGCAGATCTGAGGCCACCAAGAGGGGTGTATTGCCTTGGCTCTTGAGATAGAGCGCTAACTTTCCGGCAAGTGAGGTCTTACCTGCTCCTTGCAGACCGACCAACATAATGACAGTTGGCCCCTTCTTCGCCATTCGGATTCGGCGGGTCTGACCCCCCAGAACTTTTGTGAGTTCTGTATTAACAATTTCAAAGATACCTTGCGATGGATTGGTGCTCTTGTTGACTTGTTCTAGCGCCGCGAGTGAGAGTTCTTTCACCGTTGACCCGAAACTGGTGGCAACCTCAAGGGCCACGTCGGACTCGATCAGCGCGTTTTGAATCTGATCGACAATCTCATCTATATCAGATGACTTGATCCGTCCACGAGATCGCAGCGCAGAGAAGGCGGAAGAGAACTTCGCCGATAATGAGTCAAACACGGCGTAAGGGTACTAGTCCTTTGAGGACAAGATAATCTCGAGCGCAGATGCTAGTTCGAGCGCCTGCTCCGATGAAAGTGGCGCGCCATTTAAGTCTGTGACGTACAAGGTGTCGAAGGCTTCAGCCCCTAGAGTCGAAACAATCGCCCCTCGGATATCAACTCCAAATTCCGAAAGCGCCGTGGAAACCGTGTGGAGAAGTGCCGGGCGATCATGCATGCGGACTTCAATAATGGTCGCATCGGTCACGATCTGTGTGATGGCGGAGACCACAGGAGGTGGAACCGGAATTCCGGGGCGGCGGTGATACGAGCGAATTCTTTCATCGATGCGAACTTGAAGATCATCGGAACTCACTAAGGCCCGTTCAATTTGATCGAGTAGGCGCACCTCCGAAGGAATAGGAACATTTATATCCACGCTGACGATCCAATTCATGACTGCAACCCCATCAACAGTTCGAGTCTTTGCAGAGCGCACATCAAGGCGCATCACGGTGAATACTGCGGAGATTGCCGAAAGTAGACCAACTCGATCGGGGGCCACAATTTCAATGTCTAGAACATCACCCCGCTCACTCACTTCTAGCGACAATTCACGTTGAGCT
>CAIMNT010000042.1 GCA_903842855.1 uncultured Actinomycetes bacterium | reverse complement strand
GCAGAGTGATTTTGCAAGCGCCACTCGAGGTGGTGCTTCATCGAAGAAGAGTTCGGGATCTGCGTTGTGACATGGAAGTGATATATCTCCCGTTACATCGCCTAGCCCAATCTTCTCTCCATCAGCCCATCCTGGAACTAATAGTTCACTAAAGAGAACAGCCATTGTTCTCGCCTCCTTACTTTCTACTCGTTTTCTCTTGTTATTTCTTCTCTCTGGATAAAAGAAAAGGACCGCTCATCCGATTGGATGGCGGTCCCTGGTGGGTCTCTTCGATTTATCGAATAGAACTCCAGGTTCCGCGCAGTCCATAGGCTGCAAAATTCTTGGTTGCCCAGAACTTGGCCGCTGTGGCGTGAGCGTGTGTTGTATGTGTGGCAGGTACGAAAGCAGCCGAAAGCGCAGCACGTTGCGTGCTGGTTTCACGGAGTGTCATAGACACATCTGCCTCCCTTTGCCGATAATCCACTGCCGAGTTGGCAGTTGCATAAGGGTAGGGGGCGCGAGCCTTCCCGCGCAACCTAATTAGCGTTAATTAATTGCTCGTTGTTATCAAGGGGCGAAGAAATTCGCTCGGCTCCCCCGCATAGCTGAGGTGAACCGTGCGTTTGGCCCGGGTTAATCCCACGTAAAAGAGGCGACGCTCCTCCTCTATATCGCTGGAGCTCGCTATTGGAAGGGCTCCATCGCTCACTCCCACGAGAAAGACATGGTCCCATTCCAGCCCTTTGGCGGCATGAAGAGTAGAGAGGACAACTCCCGGCAGGGTCGGCGGGTTGTTCTGTTCGGCTCGATCTTCAAGTTCGCGAAGGAAGGCGCGCAGGTTAGGCGCTCCGGCCTCCTTCATTTGTTTTCCGAGCGTGATAAATGCCCGAACGTAATCGGCGCTTCCAAAAGGACGCAGCACCGATTCCAAATCATGGAACCAATCATTCTCATCACTTGGTAGGACCGATGCACTTCGAATCACGCGCATTGCATCGCGAACATCAGTGCGATCAAAGAACCGTTCACTATTTTTGATTTGAGTCTCGATCCCAGCGCCTTTCAAGGCAGATTCGAAGGGATCAAGCGCGGTATTTGTGCGCGCCAATATCGCAATATCCGAATGAACTTTGCCCAATGCGATGATTTTTTGAACGACAGCGCTCACCTCTGCGTTCACGGAGTGAAAAGAGTCGAGCTCTAACTTCTCACCGCGCTCATTTACAGATGTTAACTCGTGAGTGTGGTTAGCGCCTCCTTCTTTCAGGATGCGATTTGCCATCTCGATAATTTCCGGAGTTGATCGATAGCCACGAGTCAAACGCACGACCGGAGCTTGCGGGTAGCGGTGCTGGAATGCCAGTAGAAATTCGGAGGTTGCTCCGGCAAAGGTATAAATAGTTTGTGCAGCATCACCTACAACACAGATGTCGCTTCGGTTTCCCAGCCACAGGTTGAGTAAGCGTTGCTGGATCGGGGAGACATCTTGATATTCATCAACTGTAAAATAACGATATTGATCGCGAACTCTCTCACGCACATCACGGTCTTCTTCAAGCATTCCAACTGTTAGTAATAGGACATCTTCAAAATCTATGATGCGCTCTTGATGTTTTAGAGTTTCATAAGCTTGATAGACCTTGGCGATTTCGGCGAAGTTCTCCTTATCGGGCCTGCCGTTAGGAATGCGAAGAGAACGTCCTGCACCGAGCGCCTCTTCTACGTAATCATTCGGCGCAGTCTGCAAAGACTTAGCCCACTCAATCTCTCCACTGATCTCACGCAACGTCGCGACTCCTGGAACAAGTGAGGTATCACTGCGCGCCATCGCATCGCCCAAGAAACTTCCCTTAGTTGTGAGCAATTTAGGAAAGCTCCCCCCAAAGGAGTAAGGCCAGAAATACATAAGTTGTTTGAGGGCAGCGGAGTGAAATGTGCGGGCGGTGGCGTTTGGAACACCAAGGGTGCGCAGGCGCGCGCGCATCTCGCCAGCGGCGCGCGCGGTAAATGTCAACGCCAAAGTCTTCGTTGGATCGGTGACCCCCGCTGCCACTGCGTAGGCGATCCGGTGAGTGATTACACGGGTCTTACCTGTGCCCGCCCCAGCGATTATGCAGAGCGGTCCGCGGATATTTGTAACCGCGAGGCGTTGCTCGGGATCGAGCCCCTCCAATATTGCGTCAAGTTCCATGGCGCGCCTTTTAACGCCAAGTTTCTGCGCCAGGGAGTGGAGGCCGATCTGCGCCATACCAAGCCTGAATCATGGCGCGGGCTACGCTTATAGATGGCGGTAAAAGCAGAGTTCCCTCAGTAATTGCGGCATAGAGATCATTTCGGGTGAACCAGCGGATTTCGACGATCTCTTCCCCATCTGGTCTAGCGTTTTCGGGGTCTTGGATTGTGGCCTCAAAGGCGATCATCAGAGATTGTGGAAATGGCCAGGGTTGTGAACCTAGGTAATGAATGTCAGTAACCGCCACGCCAGCTTCTTCAAAAACTTCGCGCACAACGCATTGCTCAAAAGACTCGCCGGCTTCAACAAAGCCTGCAAATGTAGAGAAGCGATGCTCCGGCCAGACTCCCTGCCGTCCAAGAAGAATTCGATCCTCTTTATCTTTTACCAAAACGATAATTGCGGGATCGGTGCGGGGGTAGTGCTCATGACCTGAACCGCAGCGCCGAATGGAGCCACCCAGAGCCGGAGTGGTGGGCAACCCGCAGATAGAACATATGGGATGTTTGTGGTGCCAATGCGCGACCGCTTGGCCATGGACGGCGAGACCAATCTCAAGATTACTCAGCTCTGAACTTATCTCGCGCAGAGTTTTGTAATCCTCATCCGCTCCTAAGTTTCCTTCGGAGCACCATAAGAAGTAGAAATTTCCATCGCGCTCTCCCAGAAAGATCCGCTCTCCCGCTCCGCTTATCTGATCTGCCTGCAAATACTCTAGATGTCTTTGGCGAGTGAAGAACTCCGTGCCATTGAAATGAATGATGGAGGCGCTTTGCCAAGCAGTTTCCAGCGCAGCGCTATCGTTTCGAATATGGGCGGCGCGATCAACGGTAGATCGAGAGAGCGGTAAATTTAAAATTTCCATCAGGAGGCGACCCTACTAGCCTTGGTCAATGAAGGTCATCTCGTGGAATATCTTTAACGGCCAGGCGGCAAACCCAACCCACCCTGTCCCACCTCTGGCGCAATCGATCATCGATACCATCGCCAGTGTTGAAGCTGATGTTCTGGCGGTACAAGAGGTTGATGAAAACCAGAGCCGATCGGGTTCGGTCCATCAGATGGAGATTGTGGCGCAGGCGATGGGTGCCCCCCATTGGGGTTACGCGCGAGCGGTCATTGGGACGCCTGGATTTGGTTGGCGCAAGCCAAGTGAGAGCGAAAAGATAATTCACTCCGAATCAGAGTTCCCGGGATACGGAATTGGTCTGGCATCACGGATTCCGGTAACGGCGTGGCACCGAATGGATCTGCCCGCGTCCTGGTTTGGAATGGCCCTCGCCTACCCTACCGATAAGGGTTTTCGTTTGAAATACGCTAAAGATGAGCCGCGCGTGGCAATAATTGCCGAGTTGGAAAATGGATTTACCGTAGCTGCAACTCACCTATCTTTCGTTCCATTTTGGAACTTCTATCAACTACGAAAACTCATGCACTTCATGAAGAAGCTCCCCGGTGAGCACCTGATCATTGGTGATATCAACCTGCCGTGGGATATTCCGCAGCGTTACACCTCATGGAGATCTTTGGTCAGCAAGAAGACATTCCCTGCCTATAAACCCTCTTTACAATTTGATTACATCTTGGCGCAGAAAAAATTACGAGCCGACGAAATTACTTTTGCACCATCACCCATGAGTGATCACCTTCCGATTGGGGTAGAAGTCTTTCTAGAGTAATTGCACGCTAGAAATGATTGCGGCGATCTCTTCCTCGCTAGATAACTCTTCGCGATAGATAGTTTGTTGATCGGCCACGTAGTGGAAGGCCGCCCTAATTTTTTCAATTGGAATATTGTGTAATTTGGAGTACGCCAGTCGGTACATCGCTAACTGGAGAGTGGCGCTTTCAAGTTGATCACCCTCTTTGATTCGACCGGTCTTCCAATCAACAACGGTATAACTATCGCCCTCTTTGTAGACTGCGTCGATCCGACCTCGAATAACGATTCCCGAGATGACGGTTTCAAAGCCGCTTTCGATCTCAATTGGGGTGCGACCTGCCCATTCACTTGATAGCCACTTACTCTGCAACTCCTCAAGTGCCACATCGCTCTTGAGGCTCGGGTCTAAATAGTCATCATCAAAGAGAGTCTGTAGATCAAATTGTCGCTCCACCCACCGGTGAAACTCAGTTCCCCGAGCTGCCCTGGTGTCGAGGTGGCGCGGCATGGGCCGGCGTATCGAAAGCGCCAACTGCTCTGGGTCTTCGCGAAGGGCTACCAGCGTGGAGACCGAGAGGCGCTGCGGAAGGTAAATCGGTTCAACCTCTGCGCCGCGTCTTGCCTCCTCGATCAAAGCTTTAGCATCCACTAGATATTGCACTTTATGCGGGTCGAGCTGTTGCAATAGCTCGCTCTCAATATCGAGCACCGAGGCTTGCGCAACAAGTTGTGCGGAGCGCGCGATTGCCGCCGCTCTCTCGCTGGGCGCCGGCCATATAGTTGAAATCGGTTCCTCGAGCGCGGGATTCTCTTCTGGAAGTTCTGCCCGATGCAATATTCCGAGGGCATGGTTCTTCTCTAAGAATGAGTAAAGAAGTGAGAAGAGTTCAGATTCTCCTCGCGCACTCTTCCCATCGCGGAACCACGAAGCCGTTCCCAGGAGATGAGTTTTTGCACGAGTAAAAGCTACATAACCCAAACGCAACTCTTCCAAACGACGTCGCTCTTTCTGCGCATCTTCAAAGGCGACCATGGCGCTACCTACGGTGGAGGCCTTTAGTCCCTCTTCACCTGTAGGAAATTCAAAATCTGTAAATTGGTTGCGATCTTGACGAAGCGCGATAGGTAGCGACCCGGAGTACTTGATCCAGGAGTTGGATTTTCCCGAGGTATTGGGGAAAGTTCCTTGAACTAAGCCAGGTACTGCAACTACATCCCATTCCGCGCCTTTGGCGGCATGGATAGTGAGTATTTGCACCGCGGTATTGCTTGCGGTCACAGAGACCGGCTTCAACCCACCTTCACGCTCTTCTGCTGTCGCTAGCCAATGCAGGAAGGCAGAGATAGTTCCACCCGTACGAGCGAAGGTCGCCGCCTCGTCCAAGAATTTATCGAGGTGGCGTCTACCTGATTGCCAGCCGTCGCGCACCAAAGTTTCTACATCAACTCCAAGAAAGCGTTCGACCTCTTGGATCTGGTCGGTGATGGAACCCGTCATCGCGCGGCGCAAGCTTTGTAGTTCGCGCGAAAATTTCTGCAACCGCTCGAAACCAATAGATGAAAAATCAGATCGAGGTGCCTTGTTGATCAAATCTAGCGCCTCAATGATGGAACCGATGGCAAAATCATTTGAATCAAGGCTCTCTTCACTGCCCGATTCGAGAATCTGCTCTAGCCGATCACTGTGTTGCATATTGGTTCTTCGTGCGATCGCTCTTGAATAAGAGCCGAGCGCGGCTAGATCTTTAGGACCAAGGGCAAGTCGTGGTCCGACTAAGAGCCGAGCAAGTGCGGTACCAGCGTCAGGGAAGGTCAAGAGACGAAGCACCGCAATAATGTCAGCGATCTCGGGGATGTGGATTAATCCGCTGAGTCCGATGACTTCAACTGGAACGTCTCTCTCACGCAGCGCACTCTCAATCAGTGGGATATAGCTCTTGACTCGAACCAGCACTGCAAAGGTCGAACGATCCTCCGGCTGGCGCGCAATTCGGGCTGGGTTGTGCCAGAGCTCGGCAAAGTACTGCGCGATCGCCGCTGCCTCATCAGCGGGAGTTACGTAGAGTCCGCACGAGAGGTGACCCGCGCCGGCACCAGGACGTGGTTGCAATACTTTTACTTGGGGGTGAGATGTTGCAACTTCCCCAATATGGTTGATAACGAGATTTGCAAAATCCAAGATGGTGGTCTCGTTACGCCAGGTAGTTAAGAGATCAAATTCCAAGCAATTGTTGAAATTCTTTTCTGGGTCTCCAAACTTCTCTTTGAAACTCCCCATCGTTTCAGCGCTTGCACCGCGCCAACCGTAGATTGCCTGATTGGGATCCCCCACTGCGCTCACGCAATGACCGCTGCCAAAGAGGGATGATAAGAATCGAACTTGCGATTCAGAGGTATCTTGATATTCATCAAGGATGACGACCTTGTATTTGGCGCGTTCGATCTCGGAAATTTCTGGAAGTGCCTCCGCCAATTTAGCTGCATAAGACATTTGATCGTTAAATGTGAGCTGACCGTTCTCTAGACGAATCTGATCAACCCGCTCCACCATTGGCAAGATTGATAAACGCTCTTCGGCGATCTCCAGTGCGGTGCGCACCGTCTCGTTTCTCAACTTAGGAATTGCTAACAAGCGAGCGCGAAACTTCTCGGTGTACGCGCGCACATCATTAATACTCGCCTTATGTTCACCGATCTCACCTGAAAGTGACATAACCGCTTCCACAATAAAGTCAGGCTTATGGCGCGAAATGCTGAACTCGACCTCATCAAAGCTGTTCACGATGGTGTCGGTCAGTTGCCAAGCCGCAGCCTCCCCCAATGGTTCGCCATCGGTATCAATCCCCATGCGAATTCCATGTTCGCTTAACGTTCTACCGGCGTAGGAGTGATAGGTAGCAACATCGACCGAAATATCTAGTGGGAGCTCACCCGCCTGTTTGAACCAATCAGGTCGCGCTCTGCGCAATTGCGAGAGTCGCTCCCGAACACGACGACTCAACTCCCCCGCTGCTTTGCGAGTGAAGGTGAGTCCCAAAATCTCTTGCGGAGTGACAACACCATTAACAACTAACCAGAGAACG
>CAIMNT010000041.1 GCA_903842855.1 uncultured Actinomycetes bacterium | reverse complement strand
CTGGCTCTCGCGGAAGTGTGGAACCGCTCTGGTTGGGCATATCTTTCGCATCCGATCGGAGACCTTTCGGATGGAGGTATCGTACCGAACATCTGTTCGAATGGCTAGGACACGCCGACGTTCCTTTTGTGCCGCAAGATCGAGCCGCAGGCCGGAGAAGTTCGGAAAAGCCAACCCGCGAATTCTCCTGGCCTCGGCTCAATCCTGCTTCAAACTAACGCGGTGCCGGCGAACCTATAAGAGCTTGGTAGCGCTCGGCTAAATCTGTGTCAGCACTTCGAACGATTAGTCGTTTGTCGCGTGACAACTCTCCATTAACGATAGTGAAATCACGGGGGCGTAGGTTGAAGGCGAGGGCTAGTTCTTTGATCACGGCGGCGTTGGCTTTGCCATCCACGGCAGGGGCTTGAACCACGACAACTAAACGGGGTGGATCACCTGCAGTGCCACCGACTTTGTTGTGTGATGCATTGGGGCGAACCCGAATTTCGATGACTAGGTCTGGCATAGGGCTTATCGAAACTTTGCTGGCATTTCGGGGTTGTGGGCGACGATCGCTTTCCAGATATCGCCTGCTTCAAATCCTCGGGCGAGTGCTTCGTTGACAGTAAGGCCGCCGAGCTCTGAATGAACGATATCGCGGGCATAGGTATCTGGATCGCTGAAGTAATCGAAGATCCGGGAGCGAAGTTCGGTTATACGCATTCCCATGAATTAAAGGGCTCTTGCGATCTGATCAGCCTGCTCCGCACTTTCAACTGGGGTAAGTGGAGATGCAATTTGACCTATTAACCAGCGCAAAACCGTTCCGGATGACTCTCCAAATATTGCAGCGAGAGAAGTTTTGACTAACTGCCACAGTGGATGGTCGGTAACAGTCACAAATTTGGCGATATCAAGGGGGTCGGTTTCAACCATCTTGCGAAGGGCTGGATCTTTAGAAATTTCAATAGAGAGTGCATAAAGAGCGTCGCGCTTGGTAGGTGCTTTACGAGCGATATCGGCAAGCCTATGAATTTCAGATTCAACGAGAGAGAGCATCATCTCTTCTTTATCGCTGAAATGGTTATAAACCGTGGCACGTGAAACCTCTGCGCGGGCGGCAATATCGTTCATATTTGATTCGTAAGAGCCGACCTCAGTTATGACGATTTTTGCTCCAGAGAGAATCGCGGTACGGGAACGTTGATTGGTTGCCATGGCTTGTTTGAGCTTTCGATAAGGCTCGCGTTAGTGCTAATTACGCGGCGTCATCCACCACGGTGAGGGTAGGTGCTTCGTGAGTTCGGACCTGGGCCGTCACCCTCAAGAGAACTTCACCTAATGAGATCTCAAGTGCGCTGCAGATTGCGTTGAGGAGCTCTGAAGAGGCCTCCTTCTGTCCCCGCTCTACCTCTGAAAGATAACCCAAGGAGACGCGAGCGCTCTTAGCTACATCGCGCAAGGTGCGTCCCTGGCTGATGCGCGCCGAACGAAGCGCAGAGCCAATGTGGGAGCGGAGAAGAATCACGAGATAAGGATACGGGTAAAGGTGGCTAATGCGCTCTCTAAAGTTGCGTGGCGAATTTGAGCGCGATCTCCCGCCAGTGCTAACTGCACGGCAGTTGTCCCTGCCTTGCTATCGATTGCGATCCAGACCGTACCTACTTTTTGTCCATAAGCGCGCCCGGGACCTGCCACCCCTGTCGTAGAAATAGCGAAGTCGGTCTTGAACTGCGTCCTGGCACTCTGCGCCATCTGGATTGCCACTTCTTCTGAGACCGCGGTGTGTTTATTGAGTACCCGCTTGGTAACACCAAGAAATTTAGTCTTACTTACATCGCTGTAAGTAATGAGGCCACCTTGATAGACCGCCGAGGAGCCGGGAACGGATGTGAAGGCTTCGGCTAATCCCCCACCAGTTATGCTTTCTGCAGTACTCACTGTTAGCCCGCGGCGTTTAAGTAGCTTTATGAGGGCAGTAGCCTGATCATTTGTCGGCATTTTGAACTACCTTTTTGAAATAGTCATACCCCGTCGTAATAGTGATGGCGATTGTCGCCGCCATGAAAATATCGCGCGGTAGATGGAGCCAGTGCGGCAGAGGCAGGATGTAGAAACCGATACCGAATCCTTGCATCATTGTTTTGAGTTTTCCGCCTTTGCTGGCTGGAATTACACCACCTCTAATGACTGCTAGGCGCAAGAGCGTGACTGAAGCTTCGCGGAACAAGATCACGATGGTGACCCACCACCACAACTTGCCTTGGATTGATAGTCCGATCATCGCCGTACCAATGGCAGCCTTATCTGCAACTGGATCTAGAAAAGTTCCAAAACTTGTCACTTGATTGCGCGACCTTGCGAGGCGGCCATCCATTAAATCAGTGACTCCGACGAGGAAGAATCCACACCATGCAATCACGCGCCAGAGTGAATTGTCTCCGCCATCTTTGAAAAGTGCATAGGCGCAAAGTGGAAGAGCAACCACCCGCAAAAGAGTGAGCGCATTTGGAAGATTTAACGTCCGCGCCTTTGGTGTGCTCATTGGTGCCATGCTACCTGTCGGCGCCTAACTTTTGCGTGAAGATAGATAAATCTGGGGCTATTTACCCTTGTGAGGATGCGCCAGGACCAAATTGAAGGTGAACCACTTCGCCGGTTGCACCTGGAGCACCTGCATCTCGACCGTTAACATTCAAGTCAACTGCTCCGGCATTACCGATCGTGAAATTAATCAACTGACTGTCATCAAAGGATTTCGATTCTCCAGTCACTAGATTTCCGACAAACAATTGAGTGCCCGAACTATCAGTTACTGCGAGCCAGGTAGAACCGGCGTTGGCAGTTACTACTACTGAAACTGGAGAGGTCTTAGTTGCGACAGCGGTGGTGCCGGCAGGAGCTGCACCAGTGGTTGAGGTGGTTGAAGTTGTAGCGGATGAGGAAGCCGTTTGAAGGGTCTGCGTTGTCGTCGAAGTGGTCGCAATTTTCTTCTTCGCCGAATGTACAAATGAAGCACCAGTCGGAATTGCTACGACAAGAACCGCAATCGCAACTGCAACCTTGGCGAGTAATGCGTAAGAAATTCTGGATTCTTTGCGCACGGAGGGGGTGACGCTATTTTCACTTAGCAGATCGCTCATCGGACGATTGAAATCTTGATTCATTGCATTGAACTCATCGACCAATAAATCGGCATTGGCGTGCAAGACCTTGGCGATATTGCGAATATGTCCGCGCGCATATGCCAGGCCGCCTGAAGAAGCGAAATTATCATTTTCCAGATCAAGCAACACGGTGCGACGAACGCAGGTTGCTTCAGCAAGTTCTTCAATCGACATGCCAACAGACTCTCTGGCTTGACGGAGAAGAATTCCTACTGACATGAAAGCCTCGTTACTTGAATTGCGAGCGGCGCGAACACCGAACCACAACCTTGGGGGAAGGTGAGGAGACAAGGGTAAGCCACAAAATCGCCCTGAGCCAAATTTATTTTAGAAATCCCCCGTCTACCAGCACAAATGGGGAATTAATTCACTTATGCGTAACCCTGGATCTCCTCAAGGAGGTCAGGCATCTGCTCAGCCGTGATCAGAACCTCACGAGCCTTAGAACCTTCTGAGGGGCCAACTACGCCACGACTTTCCATGAGGTCCATCAAGCGACCAGCTTTCGCGAAGCCGACACGAAGCTTGCGTTGCAACATGGATGTTGAACCAAATTGAGTTCCTACTACAAGTTGAATTGCCTGCAAGAGAAGATCCATATCATCGCCAATATCATTTTCGATCTGCTTACTCACTGCAGGAGCATTGATATCAATTCTGAAGACTGGTTGCGCTTGGGACTTAACATGATTGACGACCGCTTCCGATTCGCGCTCTGAGACATATGCACCCTGAATACGCATCGCCTTACTTGCACCCATCGGCAAGAAGAGCCCATCACCTTGACCGACTAATTTTTCCGCACCAGGTGTATCGAGAATGACTCTGGAGTCAGCGAGGCTCGAAGTTGCAAATGACAATCGAGAAGGAACGTTGGCCTTAATCAAACCGGTCACCACATCTACTGATGGACGTTGCGTTGCAATAACCAGGTGAATACCAGCAGCACGGGCTAACTGCGTAATACGAACGATGCTCTCTTCAACTTCGCGGGCCGCAACCATCATCAAATCTGCCAACTCATCAATGATGACCAGAAGGTATGGATATGGCTCAAGAACTCGCTCGCTGCCGGCAGGTGCCGATAGTTTTTTGGACTTTACGGCGCGATTGAAATCATCGATATGTCTAAAACCAAAATGTGAGAGATCGTCATAGCGCTGATCCATCTCGCGGACTACCCACGCCAAGACATCCGCTGCCTTCTTGGGATTGGTGATAATCGGAGCAATGAGGTGAGGTATTCCTTCATAGCTGGTGAGTTCAACCCGCTTAGGGTCGATCATTACCAGGCGAACTTCATCGGGAGTAGAACGCATCAAAATAGAAACTATGAGTGAGTTGATCATCGAAGATTTACCCGCACCTGTTGCACCAGCAACAAGTAAGTGTGGCATCTTGGCTAAATTGGCGCAGATGAAATTACCTTCTACATCTTTACCAAGTGCAATAACCATTGGGTGTGTCTCGTTGATTGCGACGGTGGAGCGCAAGACATCGCCGAGTGCCACAATCTCGCGATCGGTATTTGGAATTTCGATACCCACTGCAGATTTGCCGGGAATTGGAGAGAGAATTCGTACATCTCCACTCGCTACGGCGTACGAGATGTTCTTTGAGAGCGCAGTAATCGCTTCGACCTTTACACCTGCCGCAAGCTCAATCTCATAACGTGTAACGGTAGGTCCGCGCATAAAACCAGTGACCCTGGCATCGACACCGAACTGTTCAAAGACTTGGCCAAGCGCAGCAACAACTAGATCATTGGCCTTTGACTTGGCCTTTGAGGCAGGTGCGGTGCGCAACAGATCCATCGATGGCAAGACATAGGGGGTATCAGCCGCCAGGATCATTTGGTGAGCCGGTGCGCTTTGAACTGTCTTAGTTGTAAATGTTGGAGCTGGCGCAGGGGTTACGTGAATTGCGACTGTCGCCTCAGGATCGGCTAGCTCATCAAACTCTTCTTCAGGCTCTTCCTCATGGAACTCTTGAACGAGAGGAGTTTCAAAGGGTGGGGTGTCGTTGATCTCGAATGCCTCTTCCTGTTTGTCGCGCGCTGCTTGGCGACGGCGGGTAAACCAGGCGAAGAGCCCTTTGACTTTGGCGACTACTTGCGAGACGGGGGTCGCAGTAACAATTAAAATTCCAAAGAATAGAATCACGAGCAAGATAGGAATTGCTAGCAGTGAAGTTCCGAGGTTGGAGAGTGGTTGGCCAACGCCATACCCCACGACTCCCCCAGCGCTCTTAACGCTATTGAACTCTGCATCCTTAAAGACTTGGGCTAGCCCAGTGGTACTGAGTACTAAGAGAATTGCACCGATGGTGATTCGACCATTGGCACGTCCCTCGTCTGGCGCTTTAAATAATCTAAAAGCAAAATAGATAAAGAGGATTGGCGTAACGATTGCAACCTTGCCGAAAGATCCAAGCAGGATTGTGTTCATAAATCGTCCGATTGGGTTGTGCAGGTGGAACCAACTTCCAGCCGCGCTCAGAAGAGCGAAGATCAGGAGGAGGAATGCCAGTCCATCACGATGGTGCGCGCTATCTAACTCACGCGCCTCTTTGAAGAGGAAACGTACGGTGCTACCAATGGCCTTTGCGAGGAATCGCCAGATGGCTACTAGACCACGACCGATCGCAGCAAGGATCGAAGGGCGTTTAGCCGTCTTGCTTCGCGAGGTAGATCTTTTTTTAGCCATAGAGAACTAAGCCTAAAGAAAAGGGATTGCGCCAGCCTCTCGGCGCGCCGTCATACCTCAATAACTACTGGGATGATCATTGGTTTGCGACGATGCTCCTCGCCTACCCAACTGCCAATTGTTCGACGCACGACTTGTGTCAGCTGATGTGTGCCATTGATTCCATTAGCAACTGAGGTCGTAAGTGCCTTCTCAATCATTCCTTTGACCTCATCAAAGAGCGCTTTATCCTCAGTAAATCCCCGAGCATGAATATCGGGACCAGCCACTATCTTTCCACTCTGCGAATCGACAACAACGACAACTGATATGAAACCTTCTTCACCGAGGATGCGACGATCCTTGAGTGAACTTTCGGTGATCTCACCGATGCTCTGACCATCAACATAAACAAAGCCGACGGGAATTGCACCTGATACATCTGCGTATCCATCATGGACGTCAACAACGATTCCATTGTCTACAACAATTGTGTTTGTACGAGGCACTCCGGTCTTTATCGCTAGCTCGGCGTTAGCGCGCAGATGGCGCCATTCACCGTGGATAGGCATAACATTCTTTGGCTTAACAATGTTGTAGCAGTACAACAACTCTCCTGCGGCAGCATGACCAGATACGTGCACCAGCGCATTACCTTTGTGCACGACTGTTGCACCGAAACGAGTGAGTTCATTGATCACTCTAAATACTGGATTCTCATTACCAGGTATCAACGATGATGCTAGAACAACTGTGTCTCCTTTGCCCACACGAATTTGATGCTCACCATTAGCCATTCGCGACAGTGCTGCAAGTGGTTCACCTTGTGAACCAGTACAGATCAAGACGACACGATCCCCCGCATCTTCGACAGTCTTTGCGTCAATAATTTCAAGTCCTTCGGGGACTTCTAGGTAACCCAAATCCTGTGCAAGTTTCATATTTCGAACCATGCTGCGACCGATAAATGCAACTTTGCGATCGTGCTGAGCTGCGATCATCATGATCTGTTGTACGCGGTGCACGTGGGAGGCAAATGAGGCGACGATTACACGTCGCTCTGTAGCACGGAATACTCGATCTAGAGTCGGCATAATGTCACGCTCTGAAGTAGTAAATCCTGGAACATCTGCATTGGTGGAGTCGACCATAAAAAGATCAACGCCCTCTTCACCCAAGCGAGCAAAGGCTGCTAGATCCGTGATGCGTCCATCAAGTGGAAGTTGATCCATCTTGAAATCACCGGTTGCAAGAACAAGTCCAGCTTCGGTTCGAATAGCAATAGCGAGCGCATCTGGAATCGAGTGATTAACCGCAACAAATTCAAGTTCAAATGGGCCGAAGGTTTGCTTCATTCCCGCTTTAACTTCAATCAGTGGAGCGGTAATGCGTCGCTCTTTGAGCTTGGCTTCGGTGAATGCCAGAGTTAACTTGGAGCCAACCACGGGTATATCGGAGCGTTCTTTAAGCAGATAAGGAACGGCGCCAATGTGATCTTCGTGTCCGTGTGTGAGAGCAATTGCAACAACATCGTGAAGGCGATCTCTAATGTAAGAAAAATCAGGGAGGATCAGATCGATTCCGGGTTGACTTTCTTCCGGGAAGAGAACTCCGCAGTCAACAATAAGGAGCTTGCCACCAATTTCGTAGACGGTCATATTGCGACCGATTTCACCTAAACCACCTAGCGCGACAATGCGCAGCGTCTTAGGAGCTAACTTGGCTGGATAGGGTAAATCAGGATGTGGATGATTCATTATTTAAGTACAACTCCGCCTTGTCGCAGGTCCTCCCGCAATTGCGCAATCTGCGCCTCGGTGGCATCGACAAGTGGCAAACGTGTAAATCCACCAGGTAGGCCCATCATGGTGAGTGCGGCCTTAGTCAATATTGCACCTTGGGTGCGGAAGGTTCCGGTGAATACCGGTAATAATTCTTGATGTATTTCTAGAGCGCGAATTGAATCGCCAGCAAACCAGGCGTCGAGCATGGCTTTAAGCTGGTTACCAACTGTATGACCGCAGACCGAGACAAACCCGACCGCACCCACGCTAAGCAGTGGCAGGTTGAGGATGTCATCTCCTGAGTAAACAGGTAACCCGGTACGTTGAATCACCCAAGAGGTAGATGCTGGATTTCCCTTGGCATCTTTGAGAGCAACGATGTTCTTCACTTCGGCGAGGCGACAGAGTGTGTCTTCCTCGATTGGAACTCCAGTACGTCCTGGAATGTCATACATCATTATTGGTAGATCTGTTGCAGCTGCAACGGCTCTGAAGTGTGCCTCGATACCAGCCTGCGGTGGCTTGTTGTAGTAAGGAGTGACAATAAGGAGTCCATCGACGCCAAGTTCTGCACAACGCTTGGCTTGATCGACGGTATAGGCAGTTTCGTTATCGCCCGCTCCAGTCAAAACTTTGACGCGGTCACCTACAGTGCTCTTAACCACCCGAATGATTTCGAGTTTCTCAGATGTCTTAGTAGTTGGTGCTTCACCGGTGGTGCCGTTCACAGCGATCGCATCGTGTCCAGTATCTGCCAAATGCTGGGCAATTTTTGCTACGCCGTCCCAGTCAATTGACCCATCCTTTAGAAATGGGGTCACCATCGCGGTGATCAAGCGGCCAAATGGCGCCTCAATCTGGGTCGTCTGTTTATGCGAGCTGGGCATGGGCTAACCCTATCGTGACTACGGGGCTACCCGTCCAGACTTCTCGAATGCGCCATGCGTAAGCGGCATAAGAGTTGCGAAATATTGCTCCATTTTCTCGGCAACCATCTCAATTTCTCGTTGTGGATAGCTAGGAAAATGTGATCCTTCACGTGAAGTACGCAAGGACAAGAAATTCATTAATGCACGGGCATTCATCGTTACATACATCGACGAATATAAACCGACCGGTAACACGGCGCGGGCTACTTCACGCGCAACCCCGGCATCCAGCATCTTCTTGTAATTTTCATAGGCGAGAGTGCAACTCTCTTTAATTGCATTAACAGTAATTTCATATTGCTCGTCGGTTCCATCAATGAATGTATAAGAACCGGCTTTGCCAATCTGAACCAATTTGCGTTCTTTTGCAGGAACATAGAAATTAGGCCGCAGTTCACGATAACGCCCCGACTCCTCGTTATATGAAGCGATGCGGTGGCGCATGAATTCACGGAATACAAAGATTGGTGCGGATATAAAGAAGGTCATAGATGTGTGTTCAAAGGGCGAACCGTGACGTTCACGCGCCAAATAATTTATCAAGCCCGCTGAGCGCGCTGGATCGGCATCAACATCATCGAGTGAATTTTCACCTGCGGTCGAGACACGGGCTGCCCAAATAACATCTGAATCGCTGGCACTAGCTTTTACTAGTTCGACCGTCACATCGCTACGGAAATTTATCTCGAAATGCTCTTCACTCATGTGGCGACCTTATCTTTTGGTGCCCGCGGGGCTAGGGATTAAGGCAGAATATCGGCGTGTCAGTGAAGCGCGATTCCCTCAGTGTTGGCCTGGCAGTGGGGGCGGCTGGAGTCGCATTTGGGGCGGTAGCCGTTGCCGATCATTTCTCGGTCGCTCAAGCCTGCTTCCTCTCACTCGTCCTCTTTTCTGGTGCATCCC
Source organism: uncultured Actinomycetes bacterium (assembly GCA_903842855.1). Classification (GTDB taxonomy): domain Bacteria; phylum Actinomycetota; class Actinomycetes; order Nanopelagicales; family Nanopelagicaceae; genus PALSA-747. The sequence goes on along the minus strand of CAIMNT010000041.1, from coordinate 814 downwards.
AATTCTCACTGGTTGCAGTTATGAGTGCAGGTGGCAGCGCTCTTAGCGCGATCGTCACCAGCACATTTCTCGGTGGTCGAAACGGTTTATATGGCGTTCGAATGGCGCAGATCCTTAAACTCAAAGGGGCTAAGCGCGCACTTGCCGCCCAAATCACAATTGATGAATCAACTGGCGTCGCCATCGCCCAAACGAATCTAGAAGATCAGAAGACCGCCTTCTGGTACACCGGATTTGGCGTCTACGTCTTCTGGAATCTCTTCACCTTGCTCGGCGCTCTTGGAGCAAAAGCAATCGGCGACACTTCTGCCTGGGGGCTAGATGTCGCCTCCCCCGCAATATTTTGTGCAGTTCTCTTCCCGCGGCTTAAAGAGCGCAAACTTCTGCTGGCCTGCGTACTCGCCTTCGTATGGGCACTTTCGATAACAGAATTTGTTCCAGCCGGAGTTCCGATTATTTCAACAGTTGCCATCGCTGCCATTGTTGGGTGGAACTAAATGAGTTCACAATGGATTGCAGTGATCGTCACAAGCTTGCTCTGCTACTCCCTTAAATTCATCGGCCATGCAATTCCAGAGATTTGGTTGGCTCATCCGCGCGTACAGCGAATCACTAACTTGATACCCATAGTGTTACTGAGCGCACTCGTTGCCATGCAGGCATTTACTGCTAAGACCAAGTTCATGGTCGATCATCGTCTTGCTGGAATTACGGTGGCTATCGCTGCTCTAACAGCAAAATTGCCATTCCCCGTAGTTGTAGTCGGGGCAATGGCAGCTTCTGCGATTGTGTATCGCCTTAAATTTTAGAGAAT
>CAIMNT010000040.1 GCA_903842855.1 uncultured Actinomycetes bacterium | reverse complement strand
GGGGCACGCAATATTGAGAAACTTGTCTCAAGTGATTACCCCGCCTCACGAGAGTCATTATCCTTTTCCTGTGCCCACCAGAGTGCTCGATCCGCGAGTCCTGCTTAATAGCGGAGTCCTGCTCCTAGGGGCACTAATTGCTCACTCCATCAGGCCGACCTTGCCCATATACAGGTACAGCAGAATATTGATGTCCGTAAGATTTCCGCATGGGTAGCCCTGGCAGCGGGGCCAACCATGATCGCCGGCATATACGGCATGAACTTTCATAATATTCCAGAACTTAAGTATCAGTATGGGTACTACGTTGTTCTTGGCGTGATGGCTGGGCTAACAGGGTTTATCTACCGATCATTTAAAAAATCGGGATGGTTATAAATCACCAAGATAGAAAATGATTTCCTGATTACAGTACTCCTAACTTAAAAGGAGGATCTTTTCGTGAAAGATTCAGATGTCAGTTCGCAATGGGTCACTATCAATGGCGCGGAACTATATGTTGAAGTGCTTGGAGCGGGTGAAGGTAAACCTGTATTAATCGCTCATCATGGCGGCGGGGGCATTGGCTCCTTTCACGAACCTAAAGAGACATTTGGGCCACTTGCCGATCTCTTTCAAGTAGTTGTCTTCGATGCTCGAGGATGTGGGATAAGCAAGGGCCAAGCTCCTTACTCGCATAAGGCTTGGGCTGATGATGTTGAGGGTCTGCGACTTTGGATGGGCGCGGAAAAGATTGTTGTTGCTGGCGGCTCGTACGGAGGCATCATTGCTATGGAATATGCGGTTGCCTACCCAGATCGGGTGGCTGCAATGATTCTGCGTGACACCACGGCTGATAAAGCTAACTTTGAAACCTTAGTAGCTAACGCCCGCAAGCAAGATCGCGTTGAGCTCAACTGGGAGAATTTTGATCGCTATTGGTCTGGTCAAGTGCGCGACGATGCCGATCTGAAGTCGCTCTGGGCCGAACTCATTCCTCTTTACGACTTTGAATACGATCCTGTCGCTTCTGCGATTGCAGTGGAGGCCGGTTTCTATCGTCACGAGTCGCACAACTGGTGCTTCGTTCACAATATCCCCACTTATGATCTCAAGCCTTTTCTTCCAAATTTGCAGATCCCTACCTTGGTAACCGTTGGACGTACAGACTGGGTTACTCCCGTCTCTTCATCAGAGGTGATTGCTTCCTTGATCCCCAATTCCAAACTGGTCATCTTTGAAAAGTCCGGCCACTCACCTCAACGTGAAGAAGCCGATCTCTTCCAGCAGACGATGCGTGATTTCCTGGCACCCATTTTGAAAGTAGCCTAGGGAGATGCAAAAGGTCGCTGTCGTCACCGGTGCTGGACATGGAATTGGAAAGCGCATTGCTGAAGAGTTGTCAGAGCTTGGACACCAGGTTCATGGGGTAGATCTTCCGCAAGTAGATCTTTCAGATCCCACTGCGGTGACTCATTACTTCAACGAGATCGGACCCGTTGATATTTTGATTAATAATGCCGGTGGGGTAGTTGGTCAGGTACATCATCCTCTGGAGGAAATCACAGATGATATGTGGGCAGCTATTTTTGGAGCCAACATTATGAGCACCTTTCATTGCACTCGTGCCGTTGTCACTGGGATGAAAGAGCGTAAATGGGGAAGGATCGTAACGATCTCATCAGGAGCGGGGCGTAGCGTGAGCCTCACGGGAATCCAGGCTTATGCCACCGCTAAAGCGGCTCAGATCGCATTTACTCGGCAGATGGCTTATGAGCTCGGTCGCTTTGGAGTGACCGTCAATTGCATTGCTCCTGGATTTATCCTTTCGAATCCATCTAGCCAAAAACAGTGGGAGAGTTATGGCTCGGAGGGGCAACAGAAAATTATTGATGCGATCGCTGTTCGCCGACTCGGGGAACCCACAGATATTGCAAATGCTGTGAAATTCTTTATCGATGCCAATTCTTCTTGGGTCACCGGCCAATGTCTATCGGTCGACGGAGGCCATTCTCTCTTTTAAGCCCTGACGATCAAAGCAGCAGCGGAGCGATACTGCTTGCAATGCGCAGTAGTCGGGCGTCAGAATTGAGCGGACCAACAAGCTGAATCCCCATGACCATAGGTTGGCAAGCTGCGGGTAATGTAATAGCCGGTTGCCCACTCACATTAAATATTTCGGTGTAGAGACCTTCATAACTTCCGAGTTCTGAATCGATAGGTGGCGTACTCTCCGGAGCGAAATAGGGAACGGTCGGCATCATCAATATTTCTATATCGCGCAGGTAGTTGCTTAGTTGATCCAGAGCACTGGCTCTTCGCTCCAAAGCGATCTGGTACTGCTCCTCTGTGACTTCTGAGCTCAACATGAAGAGCCGCAGGGTGGGGGCTCCGAAGTGAGTCGGGTCATTCTCAACTTTTGATCCGTAGATCTGCCATGCTTCGAAGAGGACGACGTCAATGAAGGCAGAGCGAAGTTCTTCAAGTAAGGCGGTATCTACATCGGTGAGTTCGTAACCCTCTTCTGAAAGTCTGGTCTCAATCTCTCGAAACCGCTGGACGATTCTGAGGTCATTTCTCTGGTCATCTATGAGCGCTCGCGGGATTCCTATCCGAACTTTTGTGGAGGAATGTGTCGGTTCAGAAAGCTCGGAGATGTAACCGTCACTTGAAGCTTGCATCGCCCGGTCAATCAAATCGATATTCCCGGCGATGTAGCCAACATGGTCATACGTTGGAGCTAGAGGAGTTACTCCCGCAAGAGATATAGCCCCAGAGCTCGGTTTAAAGCCCACCACGCCGCAATATGCAGCAGGGATGCGTATCGATCCACCGGTATCTGTGCCCACGGAAAGGGGGATTACCCCTGCACCGACTAGCGCAGCCGATCCAGCGCTTGAACCTCCGGCCGTCAATCGTTCATCCAATGGATTGCGGGTCTCTGGAATCTCCGGATGTTGCGCGCCGGCCGCGTACTCCAATAAGGATGTTGTAGCGACGATTTGACCGCCAGCCGCTAACACGTGGTCGATGACATTTGCGTGCTCAGTTTCGAATGGTGCCTCGAGCATGTCGTGGAGATTTCCATTTCCGCGACGATGGCCCTTGATCGCAATCATGTCTTTAACGGCAATGGGGGTTTCGCTCAAGGCCCCGGGCGTAGAAGAGTTGCCGACAGACTCCTGGCTGGTGTCGTCTTTAATTATTGCAGGCTCAAAGATTTCAACAATTGCGTTTAACTCACCTCCACGCTGGCGCAGTGCAGAATAAAAATCTGTACTCAAACCTTGCCCCTCTGGCTTCATGTCATCTCCCTAACGTTTGCACTGTCTGTCAAGGATCGAAAACTTACATGAGGGAGGCAGTATTTGTAGTTTGTTCGGCTGTGAAGAACAGTTGCACCCCCTTCACTTAAAAAGAATTATCAATTTGCGTTGCTAGGACCAAACTCTTAGCCTAGGATTTCGCCTTAGTTACACCGAGGCGTCTAGCTTGCCCAAGTTTTAATCTTTAGGATCGATGACGATCACACCTTCATTGTTAGGAGCGCACTTAATGTCATTCTCAAAGAAATCCATTCGAGTAGTACTTGTTACTGCCACTGCAATTGGATCTTTGTTTGCAACCATGCTTCCCGCTACTGCGGATAATGCAGCACCAAAAGGTGACTTAGTTCTGGTGCGCAACCAGGACTTCGCCACATTCAATCCTGATCTTGCGCAGAACGACTCGATTTTCATTCAGCAACAGATCTATGAACCTCTTTACATGATCAACCAAGATGGTAAGACGGTCAAGCCTTGGCTAGCCAAGGGTGCGACGGTCTCTTCCGACAAGTTAACATGGACGATCAAGCTACGT
>CAIMNT010000039.1 GCA_903842855.1 uncultured Actinomycetes bacterium | reverse complement strand
GATTCGCGAGAAGAAGCGGGCTTAACAATGGCATCAAATCGGGCACTGAAGGTTGCAGATCGCATCAAAGAAGTTATTGCGACGACAATTGAGGCGCGGGTTAAAGACCCTCGCCTCGGTTTTGTCACAATAACCGATGTGCGCGTAACAGGTGACTTACAACAAGCTTCGATTTTCTACACAGTGCTTGGCGATGCAGATGCGCAATCTGGAACCGCGGCAGCGCTCGCCTCAGCTAAAGGGTTGATCCGTCGTGAGGTCGGAGCGGCTCTCGGTCTACGCATCACTCCAACCATCGAATTTTTCGCTGACGGATTGCAAGAGTCGGCTAAGGAGATGAATGACCTTATGTCATCGGTTCGAGCCGCTGACGCCGAGCTGGCAAAATTGCGTGAGGGAGCCAAGCCGATTGGCGAGGCAGATCCCTACAAAGTGACCGAGTAACTTCGCTCTATCAATGAATGGCTTTTTGCTCGTCGACAAAGCGAGCGGAATGACGAGCCATGATGTCGTTGCAAAAATTAGGCGCCGTTTTGGAACCAAGAAGGTCGGGCACGCGGGAACCTTAGATCCCATGGCCACCGGTGTCCTAGTACTAGGGCTCGGCAACGCGACAAAGTTATTGCAATACGTGGTCGATGGAACTAAGGGCTATAGCGCCACAATATCCCTAGGAAAATCAACTCTTACTGATGATGTTGAAGGTGAAGTACTTACCGTTGCTCCGAGCTCCGCGCTTGCATCAGTAACAGATTCCGCGATCTATGAAACTTTGCTAAAGATGGTCGGAACCATTTCACAACGTCCCAGTTCAGTAAGCGCCATTAAAGTTGGTGGCAAGACCGGGCACGAGCGGGTGCGCGCTGGCGAAGATTTCGAGCTGCCATCCCGACAGGTGACGATTACCTCAATAGATATCCACGAAATTGTTCGAAGCGATATCGCGATTGAACTTACTATCTCGGTGGTCTGCTCTGCGGGGACTTATATTCGTGCCATCGCGCGTGATTTAGGGGCCGCCCTTGGAGTTGGAGGGCATTTGACTGCTCTTAGGCGAACTCTGGTCTCACCCTTTTCTCTCTCGGAGTGCGCGCCGTGGGAGAGCGCAGAAGCAATCCCCACTGCTGCGGGGATATCTCGAATCCTTCCCATTCGTGAGTTAGATCCCACAGAAATCATTGAGATCTCATTTGGACGAACCATTGCAGCGAATGAAACAGATAAAACAACTGCCGCTCTCACAGCCGATGGCACATTTGTTGCGCTGCTAGAAAATCGTGAAATAGGTGAGAAGATCTTGGCAGCGCCAACTCTGGTTTCCATGAAAGAATCGGCGCTATGACCTCAGTGGCAATTGGGATATTTGATGGTGTGCATCGCGGCCATCAAGAGATTTTGCGCGAGGCTGCCAAATATGGAGCGGTCACGGTACTTACATTTGATCCACACCCTACTTCTATCTTCGCACCAGAACGCACGCCATCTTCATTAGTAACGCTGGCAGATCGCATAAATCTTTTGAAAGAGAATGGCGCCCAGGACGTTGTAGTACTTCCTTTCACCAAGGAATTTTCTGCAAAGTCACCAGATGAGTTCATCTCGGAGGTCTTGGTTAACCAGCTTGGAGCTACTCACGTAACCGTGGGCGCGAATTTCACCTTCGGCCATAAGGCAGCTGGCAACGCCACTTATTTGGAGGACCATGCACGTGGTTTCGGAGTGAGCGCGGTTGCTCTTTCAGAAGATCGCGGCAGCGCGATTTCCTCAACCCGTATTAGAAATTTGATTGTTGATGGCGATATCGAAAGAGCAAATGAATTCTTGACTCGACCCTTCTATCTTCGCGGCCCAGTTGTTCACGGAGAGAAGCGTGGTCGAACCATTGGATATCCGACGGCAAATATCGGTTTGGCAGAGCACGCCACTATTCCAGCCGATGGCGTCTACGCCGGCTGGCTGACCGTTGGCAAGATACGCTGGGATGCTGCCATCTCAATTGGAACCAACCCAACTTTCCCCGGGGTACGAGGACGTCAGGTTGAGGCATATGCCATTGATCAATCTGGCTTAGATCTCTATGACCAAGAGGCGAAACTCGAGTTCGGTTTTCGCCTTCGCGACACCCTCAAATTCGATGGGCTCGAGCCTCTCTTGGTTCAGATGAAGGCAGATTGCATTCAGGCCAAGCAGCTCCTTAATTAATTGACCCTAAACCAAATCCATCCCGCGTAAGTGCCAGACTGTGGGCTCACTTTCAAAAAGTAATTGAGATTTTTTCCTCAATATCCTGACAAAATACTCAGACAGGTTACACAATTACTCCAAGCAACTCCCCAGACCAATGGGGATGAAATTTGGGGGGATTATGTCCGAACGAAAGCTTGTTAAGAATCTGAATGTTTGGGAGGCCATCGGAATTTCGGTGGCGCTTATGGCTCCATCGATGGCAGCAAATATCAATCCGCAGGGAAGCGTCGGGCACTCGGGTCGAGCTGTGCCACTCTCCTTCGGAATTGCAACTGTTGGAGTACTTCTTATCGCTTACGGTTTTGTTCGACTCTGCCAAAACTTTAACCATGCTGGCAGCGTCTACGGATTTGTCGGCGCGACCACAGGCCCACGCAGTGGAGTTGTCGCTGGTTGGGGATTGATCGGTACTTACACCTTTTATGGTTGCGTGACTTCAATGGCCGCTGGAATCTTCGGCGCGGACTTTCTTAACAAATTAGGTATTTGGAAGCATCAACCAAGCTGGTCTGCATTTTTAGTCGGCGCACTTGCGCTAGCTCTAGCATTTTGGGTAGCGATTGTTCCTGCTCGAAATGGAACACGCCTTCTCCTCTCATTCGAGGGAATTACAGTTCTTTTGATCATCGTTACAACCATCGTTGTCTTCATTAAGTTGGCAACAGGGCATGCTCCTAATGGGAACCATGTCGACTGGTCGGTCTTCTCAATTCCTAAGAGCGCTGGTTTCAACGGCGTATTTGTAGGCGCAGTCTTTGGATTCTTATCCTTCGCAGGATTTGAAGCTTCTTCCACTCTGGGCGAAGAGACAACAAATCCACGTAAAGATATCTCTCGCGCAATGCTCGGTACCGCCATATTTGGTGGCTTCTTCTTCGTGATCGTGACGGCTGTAGAAGTTATGGGATTTGGAACTAATGATGCGGGAATTAAAGCATTTGGTGCTTCTGGATCTTTGATGGGTGATCTGGGTTCTAGCTTTATCGGCTCATGGATTGGAACACTCATCTCATTGGGTGCTGCGGTCTCGGCATTTGGATGCCTACTTGCATGTCTCGTAGGCGGATCTCGACTCGCATTTGCGATGGCCCGTGATGCTGGCAACGGACACTTGAGCACAGTTCATGAGAAGAATGGAACTCCAGTCAACGCAACTCGCATCATGACTCTCGCAGTCTTGTTGATTGTGGTTGTTTGGCACCTTGCTTGGAATAAGCAGGCATTTGATATCTTCGCAGGCTCTGGAGTGATTGGAACTCTTATCCTCTTGGTTGTCTATCTCATGGCAACTTTTGGCGCTATTCGTTTTGTCTTTTTTGGCGCTAAGAAGCGTGCTGCGATGTGGGAGATCATCATTCCAATACTTGGTATCGGAATGTTGGGAATCACAGTCTGGGAGAATATTCATCCTTGGCCAACTGCCTGGTCAGCTCGTATCTTGCCGATCGCATCAGCGATCTGGCTTCTGCTCGGAATTATTTTCATTGCTGCAAAGCCCGCACTCGCTAAAACGATGGGTGATCAACTTCGCAAAGACGAAAACCTTTCTGAGGCGCTCTAATATCTGTACGATGTTGGTATGTTAAATAACGCTCAAGTAGTCGACCTGACAATTCCGCTCGGTGCGGATGTCATTATGTGGCCAGGGGCTCCTGCTCCAACAGCGGAGACTCTGGTCACTGTCGCTCATGATGGATTTTTTGCAAGGCAAGTAACATTCTTTGAACATACCGGTACTCACTTTGATGCACCGTGTCACTTCACTGAAGGACAGTCCACGGTCGATCAAATTCCAGCAAAGTCTTTGGTTCGCCCCATCGCCGTGATCGATATCTCGGCTCGTGTTGGGGATGACGCTGACGCAGTTCTTTCACTCGAAGAAGTACTCGCTTTCGAGGCTACCCATGGAGCTATCCCAGAAGGATCGGCCGTATTCCTTCGAACCGGTTGGGAAGATAGAAATCGAGATTCAGTTGCTTACGCTGGAGAGCCGGGAAACCTACGTTTTCCAGGTTTCGGTGTGGAAGCAGCGGAATACTTGGTATCAACTCGAAAAATCGTAGGACTCGGTATTGATACCTTGGGAATTGATTCTGGAGCAGCTACAAGTTTTCCAGTCCATTCACAGATCACTCACCCAAAAGGTCTGTGGCACTTAGAGAATCTGCAAAACCTTAAAGAGCTTCCACCACTTGGTGCATGGGTGGTCGTCGGAGTCCTTCCACTCGTTGGAGGATCCGGAAGCCCTGCACGCGTAATTGCTCTTCTGCCGTGACCTCCAATTCTTGGATGATTGAACCAGCGGGACCTGCCTCGGAGGCATTGGCTAGCCTGCAATTTGTGGATCATCACGTGCATGGGGTGGTTCGCGAGAACCCTTCATTGGAATCTTTTACTCACATGATCACCGAATCCGATCGCACTCCCACTTCATTGGATGAGGCGATGAATAGTCAGGTTGGCTTTGCAACTAGGCGTTGGGTCGCTCCACTTCTCGACTTACCGAGCTCGGTGAGCGCGCGAGAGTACTTTGATCGCCGCATTGAACTTGGCGCTGATGAAGTTAACCGTCGCCTGCTGCGAGCCTCCGGAATCGGTCACTATCTCATTGAGACAGGACTTAAGGGAGCCGAGATTCATGGGCTGGCAGGAATGGCAGAGTTGAGTGGGGCAAAGGTCAATGAAGTCGTCAGAATTGAGACCGTTGCCGAAGAGGTTGCTCGCGCTGGAGTCAGCGCTGCTGATTTTGCAACGAGTTTCATGAGCGCATTGATCGACCAATCTAAGGATGCGGTGGGATTGAAATCGGTTGTCGCATATCGGATTGGACTTGATTTTGAGCCTACGCCTCCTTCGGGATTAGAAGTTGAAGCAGCGGCAGGAAGATGGCTCGCCGAAGTTGCGGCGAGCGGCAAAGCTCGCGTAACTGATCCAATCTTGCTGCGACACCTCATCTTTGCAGCTGCAACTCTGAAGAAGCCTTTTCAATTTCACATTGGTTTTGGAGATCCAGATTTATATCTCAATCGCTGCGATCCACTTCTCATGACCGATCTGATTCGTGACTTTGAAAAGCGTCAGATTCCAGTGATGCTTCTGCATACATATCCTTATCAACGCAACGCTGGTTATCTCGCTCAGATGTTCCGCAACGTGTACATGGATGTGGGATTAGCGGTTAATTACACGGGTGCGCGTTCTAACGCCGTTATTGCTGAATCCTTGGAGTTGGCACCATTTCATAAAATTCTCTTCTCATCCGATGCGTGGGGGTTACCTGAACTCACCTATCTAGGGGCGCTACTTTTGCGCCGTGGCTTGGGGGAGCTACTGGACTCTTATATTGCACGCGGCGACTGGTCGATCCAAGATGCCATCTCCGTGGTGGAGCAGATTGGGCGCGATAATGCTCTATCTGTCTATGGATTGAGAAGCTAAGGAGAAGAAGATGAAGAAGAAAGAAGTTCTAAAGATTGCCGAAGAGAGCAACCTTCGACTCATTCGTTTTCTCTACTGCGATTTGGCAGGAGTAATTCGCGGCAAGACCGTGCATGCTTCACAACTCGATTCCAAGATTCATGAAGGTGTGGGTTTAACAAGAGCGCAGAATGCAGTCAACCTCTTTGAAGATCTCGTTCCCGTTGAAGGAATGGAGCCGGTAGGGGAAGTCCGCATCGTGCCCGATTCTGAGACCTTTGCCGTACTACCTTGGCTTGATCGAACTGCTTCAATGTTTAGCGATCTTGAAGAGAAGGATGGGAGCGAATGGGGAGGGTGTACTCGTACTGTTCTTAAGCGCGCGCTTGCCGCACTCGATGCTCAAGGTATCGAAATGATGTCGGCATTTGAATCGGAGTTCTACCTCGCGACCGCATCTGAATCTGGACCTCTCCCATGGATGAATGGCCCTTGCTACTCAAGTTCGGGGATGGATCGCGCTAGTGAAGTAACCGATCGCATGGTTGATAACCTGGTTGCGCAGGGGATTGTTGTTGAACAGGCCATCAATGAGTACGGTCCAGGTCAACAAGAGATCGCCATTAAGTATGGACCGGCTCTTCAATCAGCCGATCGCCATCTGCAATTTCGTGACACCATTCGCGGAACTGCTGAAGTTGAATTTGGTCTACTAGCTTCACTAGCCCCAAAACCGTTTAAGGATGGAATTGGTTCTGGAGCGCACCTTCATTTTTCACTCTGGGATAAAGAGAAGAAAATCAATCTTCTCTATAACGAGGCAGAGCCAACGCAGATTTCTGAATTCGGAAAATCTTTTGTGGCGGGAATCTTGGAGCACCTTCCTGGTCTCCTTGCTCTTACCTGTCCCTCCTACGTTTCTTTCTTGCGCCTGCAACCACACGCTTGGGCAGGCAACACGATTTCATGGGGTTATGACAATCGCGAATGCTCCGTCCGCGTTGCCAGCCCATTTAAAGGTCGCGAGATGCAATCAATTAATTTGGAGTTGAAAGCGTGCGATGGATCAGCCAATCCCTACCTTGCCCTTGCAGGAGTAATTCTTGCCGGCATGGATGGGGTTGCTCGTGGGCTGAAAGCTCCAGCACCAGCGCACAGGGACCCAGCCCTACTCTCCGAGGAGGAGAAGGTCGCCTGCGGAATCAGGCCATTTCCTGCAACTCAGCTTGAGGCCTTAGAGGCGCTCGAGCGCGATTCTGTGCTGACTAGCGGCTTAGGTGAGTTGATGACTCGGGCCTATCTGGCGACCCGTCGGGCGGAAAATGCCAAAGCCACTGAAAAGGGCGACGAGTGGGCTCGTTTAGAGACTTTTAGCACTTTTTAGAGCTTAGATCACGCCTAAGACCTCCCCGATTTCTCGCCTCATACGCCTCGCTGGTAACCTTCATCCACAAACGAGAAAGCGCGCCTTCGTGAATCACACCGAGGCCCTCGTGAAAGTCAAAGGAGTGCCACCATGGCGTTAAAGCCAGCTGAGAAACTAGAAATCATCACTAAATACGGCGCTTCTGCCACCGACACAGGAAGCCCAGAGGCACAGATTGCCCTGCTCTCGCGCCGAATCGAAGAGATTACCGAACACCTCAAGACTAATACTCATGACCACCACAACCGTCGTGGACTCTTGTTGCTGGTTGGTAAGCGTCGCCGTCT
>CAIMNT010000038.1 GCA_903842855.1 uncultured Actinomycetes bacterium | reverse complement strand
CCAAACACACGCTATTTCACAGATTTGTCGTCGCACGGCCTCTTTCAGTCCGTTCCGCGAGCGAGGTGGAACCATAACCCGTAGACCGCTCTAGGGTCAAATCGCGCCGCCTGTGGTGTTCCGCACACTCAATCTGGACGGAGCTCATAGCCACAATAAAGCCCTAAAACCATTGAATTATAAGGGTTTTAGGGCTTGATAACCTTCCTGCGAGGAATGCGAGTTATTTGATTTCGACCGCGGCGAGGTCTCTCTTGCCCTTTCGCAGCAGTAGAAAACGACCAAAGAGCAGGTCACTTTCGCTCGGTGCAAAGTCCTCAGAGGCCACTTTCACATTGTTGAGATATGCGCCACCCTCCTTGATGATGCGGCGGGCGGCAGACTTTGAATCCACAACCCCGGACGCGGTCAAAAGATCCACCCAGGTCGGGATGGGCTCGCCAGCGGGAATAGTGGTCCCGGGCAATTGGGAGAGGGCTGAAGCCAAGGTCTTCTCGTCTAGGTCGGTGAGCTCCGCCTGGCCGAATAAGGCCTTAGCAGCACGCTCTGCACCCTCGCACTCCCCTGCGCCATGTACCAGGGTGGTCATCTCGCGCGCTAGCGCTCTGTGCGCCTCACGAGCTCCCGGATTGGATTCGTGCAGCGAGATAAGTTCATTGATCTCTTCATGCGATTTAAAAGAGAAGACTTTCAGATAACGCGGAATATCGGCATCATCGCTATTTAACCAAAATTGATAGAAGGCATATGGAGATGTCATCTCCGGATCGAGCCAGACGCTTCCTCCTGCGGTCTTTCCAAATTTTGTTCCATCACTCTTCATTAGAAGTGGAATTGTTAAGCAGTGAGCCGTAGCGCCTTCAACTTTTCTAATGAGATCAAGTCCAGCAACAATGTTTCCCCATTGATCACTACCGCCCAATTGAATCTTGCAATTGTGCCTTCGGTATAGCTCAAGGAAATCAAATGCTTGCAGAACTTGGTATGAGAATTCCGTGTAACTTATGCCACCGCTCTCTAACCGCGATGAAACGCTATCTTTAGAGAGCATCTGATTAACGCTGAAATGTTTTCCGATATCACGTAAGAATTCCAAAGCGGAAACCGGTTGAGTCCAATCTAAATTATTTGTCATCACCGCTGGGTTAGAAGCGCCTTCAAAATCCAAAAACTTAGATAGTTGATGGCGAATGCGACCAACCCATTGCTCTACAACATCTGTGTCATTAAGCGAACGTTCTTCATTTCTGCCGCTTGGATCTCCCACGAGTCCAGTCGCCCCGCCAACTAATGGAAGTGGTTTATGGCCGGCGAGTTGAAAACGTCGCATCACCAAAAGCACAACAAGATTTCCCAGATGCAGTGAGGGAGCGGTTGGATCAAAGCCAATGTAAAAAGCGGTTGGTTCTGTATCCAACTGCTTTACTAAAGACTCGCGATCAGTGGTCTGCGCGATAAGGCCGCGCCACTCCAAGTCAGCTAATAGTTCTGAAGTCATGCGCCCATCATGCCCGAAAAGCGTTTGCGCTCGCTGGCAATCCAAGCGGAATACCCCCGAATTTTGGCTTCTAACTGCCCTAATTGAGCGACGACGCTTCTGGTGGATGTTCCATTTATCGAACCACGGGATTCAATTGCCGCCTGTGCGGTTAAATTCTCTCGAAGAGAACTGGAGAGTCGGGCATCCACGACTTCCAAATCGGTATCTGACAATTCGTGCACTTCCAGACCCTTAGATTCTGCTAGCGCTACCGCTCGACCAGATATTTCATGAGCTTGGGCAAAAGGAACCTGCTGCCGAACGAGGAAATCTGCAATCTCGGTAGCCAAGGCATGACCTCTAAGGACCCCTTCAGAAATCGTTGTGCCGTGAAATGTTGCCGTAGCGATCATCCCTCTAAGAGCGGGCAACAAAGTGAGCAACTCCTCGACAGAATCGAATGTCGGTTCCTTATCCTCCTGCAGATCACGGTTGTACGCGAAGGGCAGACCTTTGAGCGCGACAAGGAGCGAGGTGAGGTTGCCGATAAAGCGTCCAGCCTTTCCGCGGGCAAGTTCAGCGATATCGGGATTCTTTTTCTGAGGCATGATGGAGGAGCCAGTTGAAAAGGCATCATCCAAGGTGACCCAGCCGAATTCCTGGGTGTTCCAGAGAGTGAATTCCTCACCAATGCGCGAGAGGTGAACTCCCAACATTGCAAAGATAAAAAGCGCCTCTGCAACGAAATCGCGATCACTCACTGCGTCGATGCTATTTCGAGTCACTCCTTGGAATGCCAGATCGGCAGCGATGATCTCTGGATTAGGAACGAGACCAGAGCCCGCTAACGCCCCCGAACCCAACGGCGAGACAGAGTTTCGTGAGAGCCAATCCTTCATTCGGTCCACGTCGCGCAAGAGAGCATGTGAATGTTTAGTGAGTTCATGAGAGAAGAGAATTGGTTGGGCATGTTGTAAGTGAGTAAAACCTGGAGCGACGACATCGATATACCTCTGCGCCACCACATCAATTGTTGTCACAAGGTCGATCGTCTCGTGGGCAACTTCAAGGAGGTGGTCGATCAAATACAACTTGAAATCTGTAACGATCAAATCATTACGAGAACGTCCGGCTCGGAAGGCACCGCCTAGCTCACCTAACTTGGCGACAAGGCCACGTTCAATGGCGCTATGAACATCTTCATCACTATCAATGTAGAAGAACTCACCGGTCGCAATCTCTTGGGAGAGTGCTTGAAGTGCGGAGGTAATCTCGCCTGCTTGTTCGGAGGCAAGAACTCCCGCACGTTGTAACCCTGCGACATGCGCGATATTTACTCGGATGTCGTATGGAGCTAGCCGCCAATCAAAATGCACACTTCTTGAGAGTTTGGCAACTGAATCGTTTGGTCCTGTTGCAAACCGTCCACCCCATAAGGCCATTATTTTCCCCTTCCAAACATGGACTCAATGCTCTTTGCCAGTTCTTCCCCACCGGTGGCTGAAGCAGCAATAACTAATACCGTGTCATCTCCAGCGATCGTCCCGATGGCGAGCGGAAGTTCTTGGGCAACGATTGCTGCATCCAAAGTACTGGCCACAAATTGCGCCGCGGCTGGCGGAGTGCGAAGTACAACCGTATTTGCGCTCGATGCCACGGAGAGAATTAGATGTGAACCGTTCGGCAACTGCGAAGCGCCATCCAGTACATATTTCATAATTCCGTCGTTTCCTTTGGTGCGCATCGCGCCGAGCTCTTGCAGATCCCTGCTTGCAGTTGCTTGTGTTACATCGAGTCCTTCTGCTTTCAACTCCCGAACCAGATCGGATTGCGAGTGAATCTTTCCAGCCTTAATGAGGGCAACCTCAAGTTGCTTTCGCTTCTCAGATTGATGAGTTAATGACTTAACCATTGAGCACCTCATCTAAAGTCGTCCCAAAAATTTCTACAAATTCACGTAGCTCTTTCTTATCAACTATTAGCGCCGGTGCTATTCGAATTACATTTTTCGCTGGTGCGTTGATGAGAACTCCGTTTGTCTGCGCTTTTGCAGCCACTGCGCTGGCCACATTTGACTCCAACACAATGCCAAGGAGCAAACCTTGTCCTCGAACCTCACTGACGCCAGGGAGCTTGGAGAGTTGCGCCTTAAGAAATTCTCCGCTGATCGCTACTTTTTCGAGTAGATCTTTCTTCACGATGAAGTCGATAGCCGCATTTGCAGCCGCACACGAGATCGGATTGCCACCAAAAGTGGAACCGTGCTCCCCTGGCTTGAAAGCAGGTACTTTCTTTCCCAAGGTAATCATCGCTCCGAGCGGAAGACCTCCGCCTAGCCCTTTTGCCAGAGTAATGATGTCGGGGGTAATTCCTTCTAACTCATAGCCGAACCATTCGCCGGTCCGCCCCATTCCAGTCTGGACTGCATCAATGGCAAATAAGGCGCCCTTCTTATCGCAGATCGCTCGAACCGCCTCTAGATAACCCTCAGGTGGCACGACGACGCCGTTCTCCCCTTGGATCGGCTCCAAAATAACCATCGCAGTCCGTTTTGATACCGCACGCTTCATCGCCTTGATATCTCCATAAGGAACAAATTTCACTTTAGGTAGGAGCGGTTCAAAGGGTTTGCGTTTTGATTCTTGACCAGTAATTGAGAGCGCACCTGATGTCCTACCGTGGAAGCCTCCTACAGCAGCGATTATCTGCACTCGACCTGTAAGGCGAGAGATTTTAATTGCCGCCTCATTTGCCTCGGCACCTGAGTTGCAAAAGAAGACGCGGGCTGTGGGATCGCCGGTAAAGGATTTCAATTTTTCGGCCAACTCGACTCCGGGTTTGTGGCCGTAGAGATTACTTACATGGGAGAGCTCCTCAATCTGTCGTGATACTGCCTTCACGATTGCCGGATGCGCGTGGCCCAAAATATTCGTTGCAATACCACCTAGAAAATCTAGATACTTTTTGCCATCCTCATCCCAGACGGTTATACCTTCACCGCTCTCCAAAGTGATAGCAGGAACACCGTAATTGTTCTGCATCGAGGCATGCCAACGTTCTTGGGTACTCATGCGTTCACGACCGTTCCACCAACTCCATCGAGGGCTTGTTCTAGATTTTTGGGATCTCTTCCATCAATAATTCGCGCTCTCTGTGCGCCAGAGGACAAGGCATTCAAGACAGCGCGAACCTTAGGTGCCATTCCATCAGCAAAGGTCTCGGATATTTCATTTAGTTCATTTTGAGAAATTTCTGAAATAATCGAAGTTGGATCGGGCCAACTCCTATAGATCCCGGCAACATCTGTGATGAAGAGTATTTCTGATGCCCGAAGCGCTCCCGCAATCGCCCCCGCAGCAATATCTCCATTTATATTTAATGGCTCTCCGGTTGTCGATACCGCGACAGGAGAGACAACAGGAAGATAACCGTTCGTTAAAATCAAGTTTAGAAAAGTTGGATCAACGCTCTGCGCCTCTCCAACAAGCCCAATGTCTGTTTTGACTCCATCCACTATCGGGTGAAATTTCCGAGCTCTCAAAGTATTTCCGTCGCCGGTTGAGAGTCCTACTGCGTTCACACCTAGCCCGATGAATGTATTGGTAAGTTCGCGCAAAACGGAACCAGACAGAGTGCGTTGTACAACTTCCATTGCCTCAGGGCTTGTAGCACGATAACCACCGACCATCGATGTTGGAATGTCATGGAATTTCAACTCAGCCTCGATGGAAGGACCTCCCCCGTGAACAATCACAACTTTGCCCCCGCTGCGATGATATTTCGCAATTGTGGAGATGATATTTTCGTTGGTTTGCGGGTTATCTAGAACGTGACCACCATATTTAACGACAATCATGAGCCGATCCCTGATGCGCTTAATCCTGTACCTTCGGGTAGCCCAAACATAATATTTGCATTCTGGATTGCTTGTGAGGCAGCTCCCTTTCCTAAATTATCGATTACTGCAGAGATCACTAACCGGTTGACATGGCGATCAACTGCGACTTGTAGTTGGACAGAATTTGAACCAACGACTGCAGAAGTTTTGGGAAGAAGAGAATCAGTGAGGACAGTGATAAATTCTTCATTTGCGTAAAAACTTTGATAGAGATCCTGCACATCTTCAGTCGTAGCATCTTTTATGAGTTTGCCCGTTACTGTCGCGAGAATTCCACGAGGCATGGGGGCAAGAATTGGCGTGAAAGAAATCTTCACTGGACTTTGCGAAAGTGTTGTGAGGGTCTGCTCAATCTCTGGCGTGTGTTGGTGAACTCCACCGAACTTAT
>CAIMNT010000037.1 GCA_903842855.1 uncultured Actinomycetes bacterium | reverse complement strand
TGCGAGTGCCGCGTCTACTCAAACGAGTTATCCGCAGGCGGGTTAATGCAGTGAACGCCGTTTACTATCAGGTGGCACGCGAACTGGATCTGATACTGATTCGCACCCGCAAGATTCCTAACGTGCACGACATCGCCAACTGGCACATCGATCGGATGCATCCAGGACCGCAAGGACATAAATTGCTCGCCCGTGAGATGGCCAGCGCACTTCAAGAACGCGGATGGAAGGTAGATCTACCTGAGCCAGAAGCTGCAGACCTACATTCGCGCGCCGCAAAGATCTGGTGGCTCATGTGCAAAGGAGTGCCGTGGTTTTTGAAAAGATCGGTGGACCTGCTTCCAGTTGCCATCATTTTGATGATAATTGAGGCATTTCGGGTATTAATCGAGGTAATTGCGAAGGGGTACTCGGCAGTAACCGATTGGCGCGCATAAACTTTTAAAATGCTCGCTCTCCTAGCTCCCGGTCAGGGTGCCCAGACTCCGGGATTCCTGACTCCATGGCTAGAGGATGCGACCTCTCGCGCTCTGGTCGAGAACTGGTCACGCCTAATCGATCTTGATCTGGTGGCACTTGGTACAACTGCCGATGCTGATGAGATTCGCGAGACCTCTCACGCTCAACCTTTGCTGGTTGCGGCTGGGCTGATTTCCGCCATGCAGGCATTCGCTGGGCAAGATATAACCTTTGATTTCTTTGCTGGCCACTCGGTTGGCGAGATTACCGCCGCGAGTTTGGCGCAGAGCTTTGATGGAGACGCGGCGCTTACCCTGGTGAATGTGCGCGGGCGGGCTATGTCTGCCGCGGCCACTGGGAGCAACACTGGAATGTCGGCCGTGCTAGGTGGCGAGCGCGAAGTCGTGGTTGCCGCCTTAATCGCTCTTGGTTTGACTCCTGCGAACGAGAATGGCGGCGGTCAGATCGTTGCCGCGGGTCCCTTGGAGGCTTTGGCGCTCTTGTCCGAAAATCCGCCTGCAGGCTCACGAGTGCGCCCACTTCAAGTTTCCGGAGCTTTCCACACCAGCGTGATGCAGCCTGCGGTTACCGCTTTGGCGGATGCTGCGCGAGAGATCACAGTGGTTGATCCAGTAGCGCCAGTGATTTCTAATAGAGATGGTGCCATCATTACGGGCGGTGATGAGTTCATGGCTCGTATCGTTGGTCAGGTTTCTGGCCCCGTTCGATGGGATTTGTGCATGGAGACTCTCGCGGCACAAGGCGTTACCGGTGTCATTGAAGTTGCTCCCGGTGGAACGCTTACCGGCTTGATCAAGCGAGCTCAACCTGGGATCGAACTCTTTGCCATTAAAACACCTGATGATATTTCTGGCGCTCGCGACTTTGCACGAAACCATGGGGGTAAGTAGTGAATATTAAGTTCACCGCGCCAGCAAAGAACGCTCGCATCCTTTCAGTTGGCGCTTACCGCCCACCTCGCGTTGTTCCGAACTCTGAACTTGTAGAACGCATCGACTCATCTGACGAATGGATCCAGCAGCGCACCGGAATCCAAACTCGCCACTGGGCTGCCGAAGATGAATCTGTCACAGATATGGCGGTTAAAGCCTCGCAGATTGCTATCGCACGCGCTGGGATCACCGCTCAAGAGATCGACACAATTATCTTCGCAACGATCACATACCCTTACCAAACCCCAAGCGCATCCACAGAAGTTGCGCAGCGGTTGGATATCAAAGGCGCTGCAGCATTTGATATTGGTGCAGCCTGCGCTGGATTTTCTTACGGTGTTGGGTTAGCAAATGACATGATCCGATCTGGATCGGCAAAATACATTTTGGTTATCGGCGGCGAGAAAATTTCTGACTTTTTAGATCTTGACGACCGGGCAACTTCTTTCATCTTTGCAGATGGAGCTGGAGCTGTCGTTGTGGGTCCGTCAGAGACCGTTGGCATCGGACCAACCATTATGGGTTCAGACGTTGAAAACCGCGAAGCAATTGCCATGGTTCCATCCTGGATTGCTTACAAGCCTGGTTCTGATCTCAACGAGTTGTCATGGCCAGTAATTCATCAAGAGGGTCAAAAGGTTTTCCGCTGGGCTGTCTATGAAGTCGCAAAAGTTGGCAAAGAGATCATCGCTAACTCTGGTCTCACACCAGCTGATATCGCCGCTTTCATTCCGCACCAAGCCAACGAGCGCATCATTGATTCTTTGACCAAATCGATGGAACTTCCAGATAGCGTGGTAGTTGCGCGCGACATCCGCACTACAGGAAATACCTCGGCCGCCTCTATCCCGCTAGCGATGGATGCACTGCTAGCCGAACACCCAGATTTACATGGAAAGAACGCACTGCTGATCGGATTCGGCGCTGGACTGGTCTATGCCGGTCAAGTCGTGGAATTACCTCCTCAACCAAGATAAGAAAAGAGATAATAAAAATGGCACTAACTCAAGATGAAGTACTCGCAGGGATCAAAGAGATCGTTGTTGAAGTTGCTGGCGTAGATGCAAGCAAGATCGAGATGTCTAAGAGCTTCAGCGATGACCTTGAAGTTGACTCACTCAGCATGGTTGAAGTTGTTGTTGCAGCTGAAGAGAAGTTCGGCGTAAAGATTCCTGATGAGGAAGTCACCAAGATGGGTACAGTCGGAGACGCTGTTAACTTCATCGTTGGCGCTGCGAAGCAACTGTATAGATGAGCGATAGAACCCGCGTTGTAGTTACTGGACTAGGTGCAACAACTCCACTCGGAGGCGATGTACCTAGTACGTGGACTGCCCTACTTGCTGGCAAGAGCGGTGCACGGCTTCTCGATGAGCCCTGGACCGAAGTTTCTACAGTGAAGTTTGCTGCGCGGGTTGCAGTAGAACCAAGTGAGGTCATGGAGCGCGTTGAGATGCGCCGCCTAGATCGCTCCGAACAATTTGCCATGATCGCAGCCCGTGAGGCCTGGGCCGATGCCGGCAAACCAGAAGTTGATAAAGAACGCCTCGGTGTTGTTATCGCATCTGGTATTGGTGGAGTCGTCACCATGCTCGATCAATATGACATCTTGCGCGAAAAGGGTCCACGTTCTGTGAGCCCACACACGGTTCCGATGTTGATGCCTAACGGTCCTGCTGCAAATGTTGGACTTGAACTGCAAGCAAAAGCTGGAGTACATACACCAGTGAGCGCGTGCGCATCGGGTGCTGAGGCAATTGGTTATGCGATGGAGATGATTCGCACTGGTCGCGCCGACGTAGTTGTTACAGGTGGCGTTGAAGCTGCGGTTCACCCACTTCCAATCGCTGGATTTGCTTCGATGAAGGCACTTTCAACTCGTAATGATGCTCCCGAAAAAGCTTCTCGTCCCTACGACACAGATCGCGATGGCTTTGTCTTGGGTGAAGGTGGCGGCGTAATCGTCCTTGAATCACTCGAGCATGCCCAAAAGCGTGGTGCCAAGATTTATGCAGAGATCGCCGGTCAAGGTCTGACCTCTGACGGCTATCACATCGCTGCACCAGACCCCGATGGCAGCGGAGTTACTCGCGCCGTTGAATTTGCCCTTAAAGATAGTGGCGTGGATTTGGCTGAGGTTGTTCACCTCAACGCCCATGCGACCTCAACTCCAGTGGGCGATGTGGCGGAAGCCAACGCACTTGCCGCAGCGCTGGGCGATCACATCAACCATGTAGCGGTTTCGGCCACCAAGTCGATGACCGGCCACCTCTTGGGAGGCGCTGGCGCCATCGAAACCATTTTCTGCGTCCTCGCGCTGCACCATCGCGTGGCTCCCCCAACTATCAATATTGATAACCTCGATCCAGCGGTCAAAATTGATGTCGTCCGGGACCAACCGCGCGACCTTCCTGCCGGTCAGATCGCTGCCATAAATGACTCATTTGGCTTCGGCGGACACAATGTTGTCCTTATTTTCCGCTCATTTGAGGGCTAATCACGCTCAATAATTTTCGCTTGTAGGGGTTTCAACCCTCGAGTTTTGAGTTACACTTCACAGCAGTCGGACGCTTGGCAGTACCCGTTTCGTGGATTCGGTATCGCTGTAAAAGAGGAAGACCGAAGCTAAGGAAATCTTTAGCTTCACACACAT
>CAIMNT010000036.1 GCA_903842855.1 uncultured Actinomycetes bacterium | reverse complement strand
CGAAGAGTTGCTTTAGTAACAGACAAGACTGTTCCACTTCGACTCATATTTAACAACAACTCTCTTCAACTAGAAGCAGGCGCTGGAGAAGATGCACAAGCAACTGAAGAGTTAGAGATTATTTATTCAGGTGAACCAATTAACATCGCCTTCAACCCACAATATTTAACAGATGGGCTCCAAGCTATCGGAACTCCTTTTGTACAATTTAATTTCACCGGCGCAAGCAAGCCAGCTGTACTTACTGGCAAACATGAACTATCTGGAACTCGCGATATAAGTTATCAGTATCTACTTATGCCAATGCGCTACAGCGCTTAACCTGCGTGCACCTCACACATCTCTCACTTAAGAACTTTCGTTCTTATTCAGAGTTAGATCTTCCGTTTGACCCCGGAATCACTATCTTCTTAGGTCGTAATGGTGAAGGCAAGACCAATATTGTTGAATCAATTCTTTATATGGCTTTCCTTTCCTCACATCGAACTTCTGGCGATCTACCTTTGGTGAAACTCGGTGAGAGCGCCGCTTATACAAGAGCCAAAATCCAACACCCAGATCGGGAGGTTTTGGTCGAACTAGAGATCAATACTGAAAAAGCCAACCGCGCCCGTATCAACCAAAACCCAATACGTAGCCAAAAAGATTTATTTGGCTTGATTCAATGTATCTATTTCTCACCAGAAGATATGGATTTAGTTCGAGGGGATCCATCAGAACGCCGTAGGTTTATTGATCAAATTCTTACACTTCGCTCACCACGAATGGCTGGAGTAATTAGCGACTATGAAAGATCGGTGCGTCAACGCAACGCTCTACTAAAGACGCGTGCCAACCTTTCTTCTTTGGAACCTTGGGATCAACAAGTGGCTAAATTTGGGGCGGAGATAATTGCAGCGCGCATCGCCCTACTTACAGAGTTTGATCCCTATTTCACAAAGATATATGCCACCATTTCGGCAGAGAAACCAGCGCACATTTCATATAAATGCTCAATTGATAGCCCAAGCATCAATCTGGAGGAGAATTACTCCACTCTCCTGGCGCAGATGTTGGAGCGCAGGGCACAAGAGTTGGACCGAGGTTTGACACTAGTTGGCCCACATCGAGATGACTTGGTTTTAAATCTTGGAGACCACGCAGTTAAAGGTTATGCATCACACGGAGAGTCTTGGTCGATAGCACTCTCATTAAAATTAGCGTCGTACGAGTTATTGATAAACGAAGGTACAAGACCAATTTTAATTTTAGATGATGTATTTTCTGAGCTTGATGAGGAGCGTCGTACCCAACTTATCTCTCTTGCGCAATCAGCAGAGCAGACTTTTATTACTGTGGCGGTAGAAGGAGACCTTCCAAAAGATCTATCCGGTGCCACCTATCTTGTAAGAAATGGAAGCGTTAAATTACTTTCATGAAAGTTGATCTTGCCAAAGAGTTATATAAAACATGGCGCGATAACTCTCGCAGAAATAGAACGACCAATGTAGAAGAGGCGGCGCGCGAAAAAATTGGAGACCCGCAGCCGCTAAACAGTGTTCTTGAGGAGCTTGTAACCACACGGGATTGGCGGCAAGGAATTGCCGAGGGATCGCTCTTCACAGAGTGGGCAGATGTCGTTGGCCTAGACGTCGGCACCCATTCGACCCCTATCTCCTTAGTTGATGGTCTATTGACGGTTCAGGCCACCTCTTCAGCTTGGGCAACCCAACTCACTTTGATGGCCAACAACCTCCTGCAGACCATTTCCAACTCTGCCCCCGGGGCGCTGGTAGAGGAGATTGTGGTTCTCCCACCCGGTGCGCCAAGTTGGAAAAAAGGCATCAGAACGATCCGAAATTCCCGCGGACCTAGGGATACCTACGGCTAATCTCCAAAAGCCTGTTAGAAGTTCACCTACGCCTTTTTATGGCTGGTTCGATGGCGCATTTACCACTAGGATTCGAGGTCGTACCATCCATATTCGCCCAAGAATTGGTTTTGGCAGTTTGGCGCCATTTTAGATCTGGTGCCACGGAGTTAGAGGAGGTGGGTTGTGACTGAGAATTCATACGATGCCAGCGCGATCACCGTCCTTGAAGGTCTAGATGCGGTTCGCAAGCGCCCAGGAATGTATATCGGTTCGACTGGCGAGCGTGGGCTGCACCATCTGGTCTACGAAGTTGTCGATAACTCGGTAGATGAGGCGCTAGCCGGCTACTGCGACACCATCAATGTGACCCTCTTAGCCGATGGGGCAGTTCGAGTGGTGGACAACGGTCGGGGTATCCCTGTTGATCTCCATCCGATCGAGAAGCGACCAGCGCTGGAGATCGTGCTGACCGTGCTCCACGCAGGTGGAAAATTTGGCGATAGCGGGTATTCGGTCTCAGGCGGACTACATGGTGTCGGTATTTCGGTCGTTAACGCTCTTTCAACAGATCTCTCGGTTGAGGTAAGGCGCGACGGCTTCCATTGGTATCAAGAGTACAAACTTGGCGTTCCTCAGGGCCCTGTACGTAAGGGTGAGCCCACCACATCGAGTGGAACCACCGTCACATTCTGGCCATCATCTGAAATATTCGAGACCACAGATTTCTCCTTTGAAACTCTCTCAGCTCGTTTTCGTGAAATGGCATTTCTCAATAAAGGATTGACCCTAACTCTGACCGACGAACGCCCTGGCCGTGTTGATGAAGTTGGAAACAAACTAAGCGCGACCTATCACTATGAGGGCGGAATTGTGGATTTCGTCCGCCACCTCAACTTAACCAAAGGCGAGCAACATAAGACAATCATCTCCTTTGAGTCAGAAGATAAAGCGCAGAAGATCTCACTCGAAATTGCAATGCAATGGAATACTGGATTTTCAGAGAGCGTCTATACCTTTGCAAATACGATCAACACTCAAGAGGGTGGTACTCATGAAGAGGGATTCCGTACCGCGCTAACTTCGATCGTAAACAAGTTTGGCGAAGAGTGGGGATTTATCCGCAAGAAAGAGGATCGTTTGACTGGCGATGATGTTCGTGAAGGATTAACCGCGATCGTCTCCATCAAAATCGGTGAACCACAATTTGAAGGTCAGACCAAGACAAAGCTTGGCAACACCGAAGCGAAATCATTTACACAGAAAGCCATGAACGAATCCCTTACAACCTGGTTTGAAAAGAATCCCGGTGAAGGAAAAGATATTGTTCGAAAAAGTATCGATGCCGCTGCCGCTCGAGTTGCGGCACGAAAAGCTCGCGACCTAAGTCGTTCACGTAAGGGACTTTTAGAAGGACGTGGAATGCCAGGAAAGTTGGCCGATTGCCAATGGACCGAGCCAGAAAAATGTGAGCTTTATATAGTTGAAGGTGACTCTGCTGGTGGATCAACTAAGGGTGGCCGCGACTCACGCTATCAAGCAGTTCTCCCAATTCGCGGCAAGATACTTAATGTTGAAAAGGCGAGAATCGATCGCGTTCTTCAGAACAATGAGGTTCAAGCTCTCATCACCGCGCTCGGTACTGGAATACATGATGAGTTCGATATCGCCAAATTGCGATATCACAAGATAATTTTGATGGCAGATGCCGATGTTGATGGACAGCACATCCGCACCTTGCTTCTCACGCTACTTTTCCGATTCATGAGACCTCTGATTGAAAATGGTTTTGTTTACCTAGCGCAACCACCGCTTTATAAATTGAAGTGGGGCGGCAAAGAGCCTGTTCAATATGCTTTCAGTGATCGCGAACGAGACGGGTTTATTAAGATTGGTCTCGAAGCTGGAAAACGCCTTCCTAAAGAGGATGGAATACAACGGTTTAAAGGGCTGGGCGAGATGCCCGCGAAAGAGTTGTGGGATACCACTATGGATCCTACTCATCGCATCTTGGTTCAAGTAACTCTCGATGATGCCGCAGCGGCCGATGATCTCTTCTCGGTACTGATGGGTGAAGATGTAGATCTACGTCGCTCATTTATTCAACGTAACGCCAAAGATGTTCGGTTCTTGGATATCTGATGGAAGATAGATTTCAAGAGGGCATGGAAGGCTCTAAGGTTGAAACAATTGACCTTCAAGTCGAGATGGCGCGCAGCTATCTGGATTACGCCATGTCAGTCATTGTTGGTCGCGCTCTTCCCGATGTTCGCGATGGCTTAAAGCCGGTTCACCGTCGCGTCTTATATGCCATGTTCGATGCTGGCTATCGGCCAGATAAGGGTTATTACAAATCTTCTCGTATCGTCGGCGATGTCATGGGTAACTATCACCCTCATGGTGACGGAGCTATTTACGATGCCGTAGTTCGTTTGGCACAATTCTGGTCACTGCGTTATCCGCTCATCGACGGCAATGGAAACTTTGGATCTCCAGGTAATGATCCAGCTGCCGCCATGCGTTATACCGAGGCGAAGCTCGCTCCATTAGCGATGGAGATGATGCGCGATATCGATGAAGATACCGTCAACTTTATTCCAAACTACGATGGCCGCTCGCAAGAGCCGACCGTTCTTCCATCTCGCTTTCCAAATTTATTGGTAAATGGTTCAGCCGGCATTGCAGTCGGTATGGCAACAAATATTCCGCCGCACAACCTCACAGAGATTATTGCGGCAACTGTCTGGGCTCTTGAAAATCCAGATGCCTCTTCAGAAGAGACACTCGCTAAGTTGATGACAATTGTTAAAGGTCCCGATTTTCCAACCAAGGCTCTCATCGTTGGTCGTCAAGGAATCGAAGATGCATACCGAACTGGACGCGGATCTATCATCATGCGCGCTGTGGTTGAGGTTGAAGAGATCAACAAGAGAACTTGCTTGGTAGTAACTGAACTGCCATATCAAGTAAACCCAGATAATCTCGCTTTGAAGATTGCCGAACTCGTTAAAGAGGGCCGCATCAAGGGAATCGCCGATGTGCGCGATGAGGGTAATGAGCGTTTAGGACAGCGTTTGGTTATCGTGCTCCGTAACGACGCAACTCCTAAAGTAGTTCTAAATAACCTCTATAAGCACACCCAGTTACAAGATTCATTTGGAGCCAACATGTTGGCTCTCGTAGATGGTGTTCCCCGCACCCTTCGCCTCGATGAATTCATTCGTTATTACATCGAACATCAAGTCGAAGTGATTGTGCGGCGAACCCGATATCGCCTAGCAGAGCGCGAAAAACGTGCTCATATATTGCAGGGCTATCTCAAGGCTCTGGATGCTTTGGATGCAGTTATTGCATTAATCCGCGCCTCAAAAACTCCAGAAGAGGCACGCACTGGGTTGATGAAGCTGCTTGATGTCGATGAGATTCAAGCCAATGCAATTCTCGATATGCAATTGCGTCGTATCGCCGCCTTGGAACGTCAGAAAATAAACGATGAATACGAAGCGCTTATGGCAGATATCGTCCTACTTAACGAAATCTTGGCGAGCGAGGCAAAACAGCGTGAGATCATCAAGAGTGAACTTCTTGAACTTGGCGAGAAATATGCCGATGTACGTCGCACCCAAATTGTTCTAGCAGAATCTGACCTATCGATTGAGGATCTCATCCCAGATCAAGAGGTCGTTGTAACGATTACTCGCAGTGGATACTCCAAGCGAACCAAGGCCGATCTCTACCGCGCCCAGAGGCGTGGCGGTAAAGGTGTTAAGGGCGCAGCGCTCAAACAAGATGATCTAGTCGATCATTTCTTCACTGCATCCACTCACGACTGGTTGCTCTTCTTTACCAATAAGGGCCGGGTGTATCGCGCCAAGGTTCACGAACTACCCGATACCGGCCGTGATGCGCGAGGGCAACATGTCGCAAACCTTTTGGCATTTAAGCCCGATGAGACTATTGCCCAAGTCATCTCTCTGCGTGATTACGATCCCACTCATTATTTGGTGATCGCTACAAAGAGTGGAATGGTTAAGAAATCGCCTTTGACGGAGTATGACTCACCTCGCGCCGGCGGGTTGATCGCTATTAATTTAAAGGATGATGATGAGGTTGTCTCCGCGGCGCTCATCACGAACGATGATGAGATTTTGCTTGTTAGTAAACATGGAATGTCTCTCCGCTTTGCGGCGGCCGAAAATTCATTCCGCTCCATGGGTCGATCCACTTCTGGAGTCATCGGCATGAAGTTCCGTTCTGATGATCAACTTCTAACCATGGCGGCAATCTCTGGATCATCCCCAGACCAATATGTATTAACCGCCACCGATGGTGGCTATGCGAAGCGCACACCGCTAGCCGAGTATCGTGAACAAGCTCGTGGAGGCTTAGGTGTTAAAGCAGCCAAAATTGATGAGAATTCACGCGGCACTTTGGTAGGAGCGATGATTGTGCTTCCAAGTGACGAGATTCTTGCGATTACTTCAGGGGGAGTAGTGATTCGAACTGCGGTAGCAGAAATCCGCGAGACCAGCCGCGATACCCTCGGTGTGAGATTGGTAAATCTCGATGAGGGCACTTCAGTTGTCTCTATTACACAGGTGAAAGATGTCGTCTCTGAGGAGATTTTGGGCTAACCCCTGAAGTCGGGTAGCCTCGGTCACTCGTAAGACCCCAGAAAATGGGCCTGTAGCTCAGCTTGGTTAGAGCGCTTCCCTGATAAGGAAGAGGTCGGAGGTTCAAGTCCTCCCAGGCCCACCAAAGTATTCAACAAGCCAACCCTCTCTGCGCAGATTAGAATCAAATTCAAAGCGCACGAGGGAGAGAAAATGAAGATCGGAATCATTGGAGCAGGAAATATTGGTGGGAATTTAACTCGCCGCCTCACTCAACTAGGTCACGAGGTGACGGTTGCAAACTCCCGCGGACCGGAGTCCCTCTCTGATCTCATCGCTGAAACTGGAGCAAAAGCCGGAACGGCCGCCACCGCCGCAGAGGGGGCAGATCTTGTCGTCGTTACTATCCCCGAAAAGAACATCCCAAACCTCCCCAAAGATTTCTTAGCGGGAGCTAAACCAGGTGTTGTCGTCATTGATACTGGTAACTATTACGCCCAACGTCGTGACGGATTAATTGCTGAGATTGAGGCCAGTGCGACTGAGAGCCGCTGGGTTTCAAACCAGATCGGGTACCCAGTAGTAAAGGCATTCAATGGAATTTACTCAGTGAACATTATTGAGAAGGCCAAACCAAAGGGAGATCCTGATCGTATGGCGCTACCCGTTGCCGGAGATGAACCTGCTGCGAAGAAGGTTGTCATGGAGCTGATCGAAGAACTTGGATTTGATGCGGTGGATGCGGGAACCATCGATGAGTCGTGGCGCCAACAGCCAGGAACTCCCGTTTATGGACTTGTGGGCGATGCAGCAGCCGTCAAAACCGCGCTCGCCGCAGCGAGCCCTGTTCGCCTACCCGAGTGGCGCGCCTAGACGCCCTACTGAAAGTTTCTGAAAGCGCATAGCCGTTTCAAGGATTTCCTTGCCGCTGAAACTTCAGATAAGGTACCGATTCTGAATTAAATACGGGGCCTTAGCTCAATTGGTAGAGCGCCTGCTTTGCAAGCAGGAGGTCAGGAGTTCGATCCTCCTAGGCTCCACTTACTTTTACAATAATCACTCAAAGCGGAGGCAACAGCCATGACCACAGCAACTCTCCACACCACCAAGGGCGATATCGTCATTGAGCTCTTCGACAATCACACCCCAAAGACGGTTCAAAATTTTGTAGATCTAGCGAAGAAGGATTTCTATAACGGAACCATCTTCCACCGCGTCATCGCAGGATTCATGATTCAAGGTGGATGCCCACAAGGCACCGGTACTGGCGGACCCGGTTACAAGTTTGCTGACGAGTTCCATGGTGAACTCAACTTCGATCGCCCATATCTCTTAGCGATGGCAAACTCTGGACCGAACACAAACGGTTCACAATTTTTCATCACAGCAGCTCCAACAACCTGGCTCAACCGCAAGCACTCGATCTTTGGCGAGGTAAAAGATGAGGCGTCTCAGAAAGTTGTAGATGCGATTGAGACCACCAAGACCGGCTCAATGGATCGCCCAGTAGAGGCTATCAAGATAAATTCCGTAACTATTACT
>CAIMNT010000035.1 GCA_903842855.1 uncultured Actinomycetes bacterium | reverse complement strand
GGCAGGGCCTTTCGCAGCAACTCACCCATAGATTCCACCTCAATTAAGAAGCCATCGTGGCCAAAGGGAGAGGAGATGGTCTCTAGCGGCCTAGCGGTTGGGGTCAATTCAACGATCTCCTCCTGCAAACGGGGCGGGAAGAGGCGATCGGTGTCGATAAAGACCACAGAGACGGGAATCGTGATCTTCGCGAGCGCCGCGGCTACTCCTCCTCGACCACGACCAACATCATGCGAATTCATAGCCTCGGTCAGGACGATGTAAGTGTTGGCATCAAATCTCTTAGCCAATTTGAGGGCTTGGTGGTCTAGATAGGACTCAACTGCATAGCGCCCGGTCTCATCGCCCTGTAACTCTCGCCCAAAGCGCACATCCATCTCAGACTCGGTTCTATAGGTTAAGTGAGCTATTCGCCTTGCAATACCCATACCCTCGGTAGGGCCACGATCTTGTTCATAGTAATCCCCGCCATTGAAGTAGGGATCGCTCTTTATGGCTCGGATTTGAATCGAGGCTCCACCAATTTGATCTCCAGTAGCTACTGCAGATGATCCAATAGTGCAGATAGCTTCAACTCGATCTGGGTGATCTATCGCCCACTCCAGAGAGCGCATTCCACCGAGAGAAGGCCCAACGGCTAGCACATAACTTCTGATCCCAAGAAGATCGGTGAGGGCCAGTTCTGCTGCAACCATATCTCGAATAGATAGCACCGGGAAACGAGATCCCCAACGGGCGCCATCGGGCGCGAGCGAGGCAGGACCCGTACTCCCCTGACATCCACCAATTACATTGGGACAGATGATGAAGTACTTATTGGAATCGAGTGGCAGACCAGGGCCAACGATAGAAGGCCACCAACCTGGCACATCCGACCAACCGGTGAGGGCATGATTGACCAGGATGGCGTTGTCCCGACTCTGGTTTAACTCGCCCCAAGTTTGATAAGCGATGGTGATATTCGGAAGAACCTCACCCGATTCCAGGGTGAGGTCACCGATATTTATGAATTGGCGAGCCCCCGGGTCATGGCCCTCTAGCCATGCTCCCGTGACGGGACACTCGCTCTCACTCATGCTTCTATTTACCTTGCCGCAGCAAAGCCACCTTCTAGATCAGCCTTGATATCAACGATGTTCTCAAGCCCCACGGATAAGCGAACTAGACCAGGAGTAACTCCTGCTGTGAACTGCTCATCAGGTGAGAGCTGTGAGTGAGTTGTTGATGCTGGGTGAATTACCAGCGAACGTACGTCGCCAATGTTCGCGACATGTGAGTGAAGTGTTAGCCCCTCCACAAACTTCTTACCCGCCTCAATTCCACCTTTGATTTCAAAGGAGAGAACCGCACCCGTGCCGTGAGGCGCGTACTTCCTTGCGAGATGGTGCCAAGGTGACGAGGCGAGGTCAGCGTAGTTCACCTTTTCAACTTGGGGATGCGACTCAAGATATGCGGCAACCGCCTTGGCATTTTCTATATGCCGTTCAATGCGAAGAGAGAGGGTCTCAAGGCCAAGGGCCAATAACCAAGCATTAAATGGGCTTACTGCAGCTCCGGTGTCCCGAAGCAGAGTTAGACGAATTTTAAAAATATACGAGAGGTTTGCCCCAAAGGCCGATCCAACGCCGAGCGCCTGTGCGTAGACCAAGCCATGGTAAGAAGGATCTGGCTCATTGAAGTTTGGAAATTTCTCTTTCTGCAGCGCATAGTCAAAGTTTCCCGAGTCAACGATTGCGCCAACAATGGAATTTCCGTGACCTGATAAGAATTTAGTTGCAGAGTGGACCACAACATCTGCGCCGTGCTCAATAGGGCGAATGAGAAATGGAGTCGCCACCGTGTTATCAACGATGAGCGGAACGCCATTTTCATGAGCAATCTTGGCAACCGTTTCGATATCAAGGATGTCATTTTTAGGATTTGAAATTGTCTCGCCGAAAAATGCCTTTGTATTTGGACGGACTGCCTTGCGCCAGGACTCTGGGTCATCCGGGTTCTCAACAAAGGTAACCTCGATTCCGAATTTCGGAAGGGTGTAGTGGAACAAGTTATATGTTCCGCCGTAAAGGCTGGGAGAAGAGACGATGTGATCGCCAGCTTCTGCCACGTTCAAAACCGCATAGGTAGTTGCAGCAGATCCTGAAGCCACAAGCAGAGCAGCAACTCCACCTTCAAGTGCGGCAATGCGTTGTTCCACAGCATCTTGAGTCGGATTCATTAAGCGGGTATAAATATTTCCAAGTTCTGCCAATCCAAAGAGATCTGCCGCGTGCTTGGTATCGCGAAATACATATGCAGTGGTTTGAAACAAGGGCAGCGCGCGTGCGCCTGTTGAAGGATCTGGAACCTGGCCGGCATGGATCTGGCGAGTTTCAAAGCCCGCTTTTTCTGGTGAAAATGACATGAAGTACCTCCCGTGAAGTTAGGGGGTGCAAAAAAGTAGGGTCTCCCCATAACTTTTATTACCCACGCTTGCCAATTGCACTGTGCAACTAGCCTGGTCTTCACCCGGAGCACCCCACCGTGGTGGAGGGTTGCCGTCCAGTAAGCCGGGGCTAAAACCTGGAACTCATGACCTAGCCAAATAATAAGCAGGTGAGAGCCAGATGACAAATCACTGGTGGACTACTGCAGCCCGGCTCTCTCACGCCAGCCTGAAGTTATAGGTAGGCGGCGATCCTTTCCAAAGGCGCGCCGCGAAATCTTCGGCCCAGGTGGATATTGCCTACGTTTATATTCCGCGCGATCGACCATCTGAATGACTCGAGTGGCTAATTCGCTATCGAATCCCGCAGAGAGCAAGCCTTGTAGCCCACCATCGTTCTCAATGTAGATAGTGAGCAATTGATCGAGAAGATCATAGGAAGGAAGCGAGTCGCTATCTTTTTGATCTGGCCGTAGTTCCGCGCTCGGCTCTTTGATAATGGAGTTCACTGGGATTGGCTGTTGCTCTCCCCGACTGGTCGCCACCTTGTTCCGCCAACGCGCTAGCGCCCAAACCTCTGACTTAAGCAGATCCTTAATCGGGGCGTAACCTCCCACCGCATCTCCGTACAAAGTGGAGTAACCAACTGCTAACTCGGACTTGTTTCCGGTCGCCAGCACTAAATGGCCCTCCTGATTGGATAACCCCATCAGGGTGGTTCCACGAACTCTGGCTTGTAGGTTCTCTTCGGCAAGTCCAGTGAGGTTTAACGAGTTCAGAAAGCTATCAACCATGGGCTGAATCTCAACAACTCGGAAATTTAATCCGATACGTCGTGCGGATTCTGCAGCATCTCCGATGGAATGTTCCGATGAGTACCGGCTGGGAAGAGCGATTCCAAATACCCTCTTGGCGCCCACCGCATCGGCGGCTATCGCCGCTGTAACGGCCGAATCAATTCCACCGGAAAGACCCAATAGGACGGAGGGGAAAGCATTCTTCTTCACATAATCGCGTAGCCCTACAACAAGTGCCTGCCATATCTCAGCCTCTGTATCAAGTCTGGAAGCGGCCCCGTGTTCGATCTTTGGGTAACTCGGAACGCGAGCCTCGCTGATTATTACATCGGGGCTACTGGACTGATATTTGGCCTCAACGTCGACGATCATTAAGCCATCTTCAAATTGAGGTGCCCGAGCAATAGTCACACCATTTGCAGCGACCGCGATGCTATCGCCGTCGAAAACCAGATCATCTTGTCCACCAGTCATATTTACATACAGCACCGGCGCGTCAATCTCTCTCGCTCTACGGCGGACCAGAGCGGCTCTTACATCGTCCTTGTTCCGCTCGAAGGGGCTGCCGTTGGGAACTATTACTAGCCCGACTCTCCTGGTAGCTAGTTCAGCGACTGGACCTTGTTCTCGCCAGATATCTTCACAAATGGCGACGCCGACATCGATTCCATGTAATCGAAATACCAGAGATTTATCTCCTGGAACGAAATTTCTGAATTCATCAAAGACGCCGTAGTTAGGAAGGTGATGCTTGATGTAGGTCGCGACAATTTTTCCACGATGTATAACCGCCACTGCATTTTGAGGGCGGCGCGAAGCGCTCTCGTCTAGGTAGCCAACGACGCACACTAACTCGCCACATACCGCCAGTCGCCCAGCGAGCTCCGTTATGGCTTTGCGCGACGCCCGTCGGAAAGATGAGCGGTTTGCCAGATCTTCTACGGGATAGCCAGTCAAAACCATTTCGGGCAGTACCAAAAGGTGCGCACCTGCGGCTGAGGCCTTCTGGGCGTACTCAAAGATTAGATCCGCGTTGGATTCCAAGGCGCCCACGGTCGGATTGACCTGCGCTAGACCTACGCGTAATTGGCCACTCGCCTGTGGGCTCATATACAAATCCTACCTGCGCTGATGCTCTTCTCAACAGAGCGGGTAGACTTCGAAGTAGCCGCGGACCAGAACTGGCCGCGAGCCTTAAGGGGAAATCATGTCTAACGGACACACTCGCCGCGTTTCCATATCTGACCTAGCCGCCAAGAAAGCACGTGGCGAAAAATGGGCGATGATCACAAGTTACGAAGAGATGACCGCCTCAATATTTGATAGCGCCGGGATCCCAGTACTTCTAGTTGGCGACAGTGCTGGAAACAATTTCCTCGGTGAAGAGAACACGATTCCCGTGACACTCGATCAAATGATCATGCTCTCACGGGCAGTTGTCCGGGGCTCCACCAAAGCGATGGTGGTTGCGGATCTGCCTTTCGGAAGCTACGAGAAATCTCCCAAGGCTGCCCTAGAAAGTGCAACCCGTTTATTTAAAGAGGCGAGGGTGCACGCCGTAAAACTTGAAGGTGGCAAGAAGGTCGTCCCTCAAATCAAGAAGCTTATTGCTGCCGGAATCCCCGTGATGGGCCATCTTGGTCTCACCCCGCAATCTGTTTATGCACTGGGTGGCTTTAAAGTGCAAGGGCGAGATGAGGGGGCAGCAAAGATCTTGAAGGATGCGCAGGCGCTGCAAGGCGCTGGAGTATTTGCCATCGTGCTCGAAATGGTTCCCGCAGAGTTAGCTGCCGAGATAGCTAAAACACTGGCGATACCGGTGATTGGAATTGGTGCTGGTGCTGGATGTGATGCCCAAGTCATTGTCTGGACCGATCTCATGGGTCTCACCGAAAAAGCCCCAAAATTCGCCAAGGCATATCGCAATCTGAGGGAAGAAATCTCGCAAGGAGTTAAAGAGTGGGCTACAGATGTTGCTGAAGGTATTTTCCCCGCCGAAGAACAGACATTTCACTAGGCTCGGCTGATGGCGCGATTTGCAGTAGATCTATCACCCCTGCGTAAAAACAAGAACTTGCGCTACATCTTCATTTCAGGAGTTGTAACGCGATTCGGTTCGTCGCTGACGATCGTCGCACTTCCCTTCCAAATCAAAGAGTTAACCAACTCATATATCGCCGTCGGTGCAATGGGCGCTGTAGAAATAATTCCCCTCATTATTTTCGCGCTCTGGGGTGGAGTTTTGGCTGACACAGTTGACCGCAAGAAGATGGTGTGGCGATGTGAAGCCGGAGCACTACTACTCTCTGCAATATTGCTCGGCAACTCTCTCCTTCACCATCCACACCTCCTTCTCCTGTACCTTGTTGGAGCAGGATTTTCAGCGGTTGATGGACTCCAAGGACCCAGTTACAGCGCAATGATTCCGCGCTTGGTAGATCACGAAGATCTCCCCTCGGCCATGGCTCTGATGTCCCTGCGCTGGCAATTTAGCGCCATCATCGGTCCGGCAGTTGCTGGCGTAATCATCGCCACAAGTGGTGTAAAAACCGCCTTTGGGATCGACATCATCTCCTATGTCATCTCCGTCGGATTTATGCTTCGCATCGCCTCAGTTCCTCCACTACGAGACGGAGCAACTAAATCGATCAAAGCGATGTTTGGTGGGCTGCAATATGCCGCCTCCCGCAAAGACCTTCTGGGCACCTATATTGTTGATCTGATCGCAATGTTCTTCGCGATGCCAAATGCGCTCTTCCCGTTTTGGGCAGATCAAATTCACTCGCGCTGGGCTTTAGGCTTCTTTTACTCTGCTGGAATATTTGGATCAATCCTGGTTACCGCTACCAGCGGTTGGATCAAGGGTTTCAACAAGCATGGTAGAGCGATTGCAATAGCGGCTATTGGATGGGGAGCCTGCATCGCCCTTGCAGGAACAACAAATTCTCTCTGGCTAGTGCTACTTTTTCTAGGTTTAGCAGGTGCATCTGACCAGGTAAGCGCTCTTTGCCGAAATACGATGTGGAATCAGACGATTGATGATGAGTTTCGCGGTCGATTGGCCGGTCTAGAACTGCTTTCTTACTCAGTTGGCCCCCTTTCGGCTCAGTTACGCGCCGGTACGACAGCGGCGCTCACCTCTCTGCGCACTTCAGTTATCTCCGGTGGCCTGCTCTGTATGGCATTGGTATCGCTCACCTCCGCAAAGCTCTCTGAATTTCGAAATTTCGATTTGCAAACAAATTCCTATGCAATAGAACAGCGAAATAAAAAAGAACCGGAGAAGATCCGAGTTAGGATTTCGACTACCAAAACTGCAAAACAGCACAAAAAATCCGAAAAATATTGTTGCGACACGCACTCACTTTTATATCGAAAATAGTGGCTTCTTCATGTAATTACTGTCACGATTCTCCTTGAACAGGTTCGGTGACGGATCGAACCATTCTGATAGGAGATGTAAATGGCTGCAGCTAAGAAAACTGCTCCAAAGCGTCGCAAGAAGGCCGCTGCTAAGGCAGCTCCAGCTCCAAAGCGTCGTAAGAAGGCCGCTGCTAAGAAGGCAGCTCCAGTAGCAAAGAAGGTTGCTCCAAAGCGCCGTAAGAAGGCTGCTGCTAAGCCAGCTGCTAAGAAGGTTGCTGCAAAG
>CAIMNT010000034.1 GCA_903842855.1 uncultured Actinomycetes bacterium | reverse complement strand
GCAGGAAGATTGAGTGCATCAAAGTTAAGCCACTCCGCCTCCAATTCTGGTCCTTCAGCTACGCGGTAGCCCATTCCCAAGAAGAGGTCGCAGATCTCGTTCGTTAAAATTGTCAGTGGGTGCAATCCGCCTTTAGGTGTGCGACGAGCTGGGATCGAGACATCTACCCGTTCTTCAACGAGTACACGTGCATCTCGTTG
The DNA here is from genome assembly GCA_903842855.1 of uncultured Actinomycetes bacterium. Lineage (GTDB taxonomy): Bacteria > Actinomycetota > Actinomycetes > Nanopelagicales > Nanopelagicaceae > PALSA-747. The sequence goes on along the minus strand of CAIMNT010000034.1, from coordinate 1,987 downwards.
CGCCTCCAAAACTTTAGTCTGAGTTTCAAGAGCGGCAGCGACCTGGCCCTTAGCCTGTCCGATGATCTTTCCGAAGGTGGCACGTTCTTCAGGAGAGAGCGAACCTAACTGTTGATTTGCTCGAGCTATCGGAGATTTATCTCCAACATGCGTAAGTCGTACCTCTTTCAACGCATCGAGGGAGTCAGCGGCGGCAATGGCAGCGAGTGCTTGTGCCCTTGCTTCATCAATGGATTGCTCTGAGAGAGTCATAGGTTCAAATCTTACTAAAATCCCTCTTAGTTAGAGAGAAAATACATAGTTATGGCAGCGGCGCTTGCAACGTTGAAGCTCTCTGCATGCCCGCGCATGGGAATTGCGATTCTCTGGAATCCTGGAGGAAGTTCCGGCAGACCACGACCCTCATTGCCAAATACCAGGACTGTAGGAACTCTCTTATCAATCTCGCCCAACTCTTGGTTAGCGGACCCATCCAATGCTACGAGAGATAGTTTTCGCGAGTACGCGAACTCTTCGAGGAGATCGAGAGGGATATCGTCAACAACTGGAATGTTCCATAGTGAACCTGCCGTTGAGCGCACAACTTTGGGGCTGTAAATATCAACGCACTGATCGCTAAAGATCACTAAATCAAAGCCGCAAGCATCCGCGGTTCTTATAGCAGTGCCGGCATTTCCCGGATCTTGGATCTGCCAAAAATAGGCAACCTTGGTCAATGTGCTATCAGAGAATCTCGCTAGATCTGCTGGCAGATATTTGCACAGGGCCAATATCCCTTGAGGGGTCTGCGTATCTGCCATCGCGTTCATTACCTGATCGCTCACCATAATTACTTCGTGGCGATCAATAATCTCTTGGGCAAACTCCGACCGCAATTTTTCAAGACCAGAGTCGGTGAGATACAAGAGATCAATAAGCGGAGCCGTCGAAACCTTAGGAACTAAGGCGCTACGGAGAGATTGCAGACCATCGGCGACAAAGGTTCGTTCAAGGGTACGTAACTTTTTGCCACGTGGACCCAAAAGAGCCTTCACTCGCTCTACATGAGGCGAGTGAAGGCTCGTAATAGGTGCGTGGGTCAATTTTAATTAAGCGTTGAGAACGTGCTGGCGTGCAACTTCAACCAAGGCAGCGAATGCTGCTGGATCGTTTGTTGCAAGCTCAGAAAGAACACGACGGTCAACTTCAATTCCCGCAGCCTTAAGTCCTTGGATGAAGCGGTTGTAGGTCAATCCGTGTGCGCGTGAACCAGCGTTAATGCGCTGAATCCACAACTGTCGGAAGTCGCCCTTCTTGTCCTTACGGTGATCGAAGGCGTAGACCATACTGTGGGTAAGTTGCTCTTTAGCCTTTGTGAAGAGGCGAGAACGTTGTCCGCGATAACCTGCGGTGCGCTCGAGGGTAGTGCGACGCTTCTTAGCAGCGTGGACTCCGCGTTTTACTCTTGCCATTTATATGCTCCTTACTTCAAACCGAGCATGCGCTTGGCTGTCATGGTTACGGTCTTCTTACCTGTTGCGTCGTTGCTCAAACGGCGAGTGACGCGAGAAGATTTATGTTCGAGAAGGTGGCGCTTGCCTGCACGCTCGTGCATTACCTTGCCGGTGCCAGTAAGACGGAATGTCTTCTTAGCCCCACTGTGGGTTTTCATCTTTGGCACTTCATACCTCCTGGGGTACTTGTCGGAACTTAAAAAACTATTGCGCTACTTCTTGTGGTGCTGGTGTTGCAGCAGGTGCTGCAACTGGGGCGGCCTTGGCTGCTGGCTTCTTCGCGGCTTGGCTCTTTTTGAGAACTGGACCTAAAACCATCGTCATGCTCTTGCCCTCTTTCTTCGGTGCAAATTCAACGAAGCCAAACTCTGCGATTTCCTCCGAGAGTTTCATCAACAATCGGTAGCCCATCTCGGGACGAGTCTGTTCTCTTCCTTTGAATTGAACCGTTACCTTCACCTTGTCTCCGCCTTTGAGGAAGCGCTCGATGTGAG
>CAIMNT010000033.1 GCA_903842855.1 uncultured Actinomycetes bacterium | reverse complement strand
TCCTGAGAACCGGTGTCCACTTGCGTAGAAATGCATTCTCGAAAGCAGGGTGACCAACGGTTTAGTAAAGAAGAAGACGACAAAGAGATCTACAAAGGTGGTGAGCCCTAGCGTCGCAGCAAAGCCGCGAACATCTCCCACAGCGAAGAAGTACAAGAGAGCCGCTGCGATAAGAGAGACCGAGTCAGCGACAATGATCGTTCGCTTGGCGCGAGTCCATCCAGTATCAACAGCCGTGCGAAGCGATCTTCCATCTCGCACCTCATCACGCAATCTCTCAAAGTAAACGATAAATGAGTCCGCAGTGATTCCGATGGAGACGATGGCACCAGCAATACCTGCGAGCGATAGCGAGAATCCGATCCACTTACCGAGCAATATAAAGAGCAGATAGGTGATACCACCGGCGATTGTCAGTGAGCCTACGCTCACGATTCCCAATCCGCGGTAATAGAGCACCGAGTACAGAACTACAAGTAACAAGCCAATTAGTCCTGCGAGTAGCCCATCGTGAAGTTGATTTGACCCTAATGTGGGTGAAACTTGTTGCACATCTCCACGGTCGAATGCGAGTGGAAGTGCTCCATATTTAAGTTGGTCTGCCAAAGTTGTGGCATCGGCTTGAGTGAAGTTACCGGTGATTTGAGCGTTGCCGGCGGTGATCGCAGATTGAATTGCAGGAGAAGTAACAACGAGTCCGTCGAGGACTACCGCAACTTGATTCTGCGGGGAGGCTAACTTCACAACTCTTGTTGTGATCGTGCCAAACTTTTTGGTACCGGCGCTATTGAAATTAAGAAGAACCATCCAACCGTTTCCGTTGGTCTGATCTAGGTTTGCACTCGCACTTGCGATATCGGTGCCAACAACCTCGGCCGGTCCAAGGATGTACTTGCCTGTTCCATCTCTGTTACATGCAATGAGAGGTGAATTCGGGTCGTCAATGTTTCCGCCTTGGCGATTTGCAGCTTTGGTGCAGTCCAGCGCCGCAAACTTTGCATCGAGCGCAGAGTTAACTCCAGTCGGATATGTTGGAGTTAAAACAGCTGCTTTGGTAGGCGTAGGAGTCGGCTTTGCTTTCGTACCCTTTGGTGGCACAACAACTGTCGAAGTTGAGGTGCTGGGGGTTGAAGTGGTCTTGGAATTTCCTGCCCCAACCGCTAGAACTTGGCGGAATCGAAGCTCGGCGGTCTGCCCAACTTTATCTACGATGCTCGTTCCGGTAGCGCCTGGAACCGAGATTACAATCTGTTGATTGTTTCCAGTTCCCTGGGCAGTTACTTGGCTCTCCGCTACGCCATACGCGTTTACGCGTTGACGAATGATCGCAACCGCCTGGGCAATATCAGCGGATGAGACAGTTCCACCCTTTACAACTCTAGGTTGCAAGGTCACACTGGTTCCCCCACGAAGATCGAGTCCAAGCTTGACCTTGTCGTTCTGGATAAAGGCCAGAGCGCTGAAGGCGACCAAGACGACAGCCAGGATGGCCAGGGTTCGTCCGGGCTTAGCCTGGGACTTAATAGATTTAGAAATGTTGGCAGACATAAGACGCAAGTCTAGGCATCCAGTGAGGGCATGTCTAAAATGCCAAGTTCTCCTTGTGGTGGCGTCTGTCCTAGATGGTGCCAACCCGCGGCGGTGGCCATTCGACCTCGAGGAGTTCGGGCTAAGAGTCCCCTTCTGAGCAAGAATGGCTCAGCCAAACTCTCGAGCGTTTCAGCCTCTTCCCCCATGGACATCGCCAAGGTTGTTAGGCCAACCGGACCGCCTTCGAACTTATGAATCAGGGTTTCCAAAAGGTTCCGATCGAGTCGATCAAGGCCGAGGAGATCCACTTCATACATTGCCAGAGCAGATTGCGCTCCCGTGAGATCGACCGAACCGTCACTATGCACTTCGGCGTAATCGCGCACTCTTCTCAGCAATCGGTTTGCGACGCGAGGGGTACCCCGCGATCGTGAACCAATCTCAACTATGGCATCTTCAGTGATCGGAACTTTAAGTAACTGCGCACTACGCCTGACGATTGTCGAAAGTTCTTGATCGCCATAAAAATCCAATTGAGCCGTGAATCCAAATCTGTCGCGCAATGGGTTGGGTAGCAGTCCAGCTCTGGTGGTGGCACCGATTAATGTGAAATGTGGCAAAGAGAGAGGGATTGCCGTAGCCCCGGCACCCTTTCCAACGACGACATCGACGCGAAAATCCTCCATGGCCATATACAGCAACTCTTCAGCAGGACGCGACATGCGATGAATCTCATCCAAGAACAAGATCTCACCCTCAACCAACGAGGAGAGTATCGAGGCGAGGTCGCCCGCATGTTGAATCGCAGGACCGCTCGTAATTCGAATTGGAGCGTTCATCTCATTAGCGATGATCATCGCAAGTGTGGTCTTACCTAAACCCGGAGGACCTGCTAGCAATATGTGGTCGGCCGGGGTTTTTCTAGAACGCGCTGCGGTGAGAAGGAGATCTATCTGACCCGCAACACGCTTCTGTCCGACAAACTCCCCCAGATTTTTTGGGCGTAGCGCTAGCTCTTGGACTCTCTCATTCTCGTCTGAAAATTCACTCGTGATTGACTCGTTCACTTCGCATTACCGCCAGATAACGCAGCGCGTAGGAGTTCTGAAATTGGCTCCTGCGATACATCTTTAAATTGCGTTGATAGTTGATCGATACGCTCTTGGCTCTCGCGCGCAGAAAATCCCAGACCAACAAGGGCGCTCGTAAGTTGGTCTCTCCAAGAGCCGGTTGATGCAGCTTCGATATGTTCGTAACTATCTAGCTTGTCACGAAGCTCAAGTACTAAACGCTGCGCACCCTTCTTACCCAATCCTGGAATTCTCTCGAGCAATTCACTCTGTTCATTCTTGATGGCGCTCACGATCTCCTCGCTCTCATAAATATTGAGAGCAGATTGCGCTACCTTCGGGCCGATTCCTGTAACAGTTTGCAAAAGTTCAAAGATTTCGCGGGAGAGCGCGCTTTCAAATCCATACAGTGTGAGTGCATCTTCTCGAACAACTAAAACGGTGTGAAGGGAAGTTGAGGTACCCACCATTAAACCGGCAGAGACTCGGGGTGCAATGTTTACGAGAAGACCGACTCCCCCAACTTCGATCACCACTGAACCTGAACGAACAGATTTAACCGTGCCTGAAACCGAGGCGATCATCAGGAACTCGCCTTAGCCGCACGCGCTGTTAAGCGAGCTCGCTCAGTAGCTAGCGCACTCTCAAGTTTAGAGTCGCCAACTCCGCGCCAATGGTGACAAATGGCAAGAGCGAGTGCGTCTGTGCTATCTACGGGCTTAGGAATTGCATCGAGTCGCAACAAACGTTGCACCATAAGAGCCACTTGTTTTTTATCGGCACGACCCGAACCGGTGACCGAGGCCTTTACCTCAGAGGGGGTATGCATAACCACGGGGATGCCTGCCTTGGCTGCTAGTAATAGGGCAACCCCAGCAGCTTGCCCTGTCGCCATTGCAGTCTTCACATTGAGTTGAGAGAAGACTCGTTCCACCGCAATCACATCAGGTTGGATACGTTCAATCCACATAGATATCGCTGTTTCGAGTTCTAGCAAACGCGCTTCCAGTGGGGCATCAACTGTCGTCCTGATAACTCCAACATCAACCATGTAGAGAGCGTTTGATCCACGACTTTCGACAACGCCGAGTCCGCAACGGGTTAAACCCGGATCGATCCCCAGCACTCTCATGCAGGTAAGCCTATTGGTCGAGGCTAGCCATTACCTCGTCAGACACATCAAAGTTCCCGTAGACGTTCTGCACATCGTCTAGTTCTTCAATTGCATCAATCAAATTGAAGACCTTTGTCGCAGTCTCAGCGTCAAGAGGTACCGACAATGAAGGCAAGAATGAGGTATCTGCCGACTCGTAATCTATGCCCGCTCCCTGCAAGGCGGTACGAACCGCAACCAGATCACTGGGCTCGGAAACAATTTCAAAAGAATCTCCTAAATCATTTACCTCTTCGCATCCTGCATCCAAGACAACTTCCAGAATTCGATCTTCGGTAACTCCTGCAACTTTGTTTACCAATACAACGCCCTTGCGATTAAACATGTAAGAAACTGAGCCAGGATCGGCCATCGATCCACCATTTCGAGTAACGGCAACGCGCACTTCAGAGGCAGCGCGATTACGACTATCTGTTAAACACTCAATCATGAGCGCTACTCCACCCGGCGCTTAACGCTCGTACATAATGGTCTGCCTGTCGGCACCACCTGATTCGAGTCCACCACCGCGCTTTACAGCACGTTCAATATTGTCTGCTGGCATCGAGTTTTTCTTAGCCTTGGCAATAGCATCTAAGAGAGTTGGGTTTCCATCAATATCAGG
>CAIMNT010000032.1 GCA_903842855.1 uncultured Actinomycetes bacterium | reverse complement strand
GACATAACCGCTTCCACAATAAAGTCAGGCTTGTGGCGCGAGATATTGAACTCGACCTCTTCAAAGCTATTAACGATGGTATCGGTGAGTTGCCAAGCCGCAGCCTCCCCCAACGGTTCGCCATCAGTATCAATCCCCATGCGAATTCCATGTTCGCTTAACGTCCTGCCGGCATAGGAGTGGTATGTGGCAACATCGACCGATATATCAAGCGGAAGTTCACCTGCTTGTTTGAACCAATCTGGGCGGGCTCTGCACAATTGAGAGAGTCGCTCGCGCACACGACGACTCAACTCCCCCGCTGCTTTGCGAGTAAATGTGAGCCCTAGGATCTCCTGCGGAGTGACAACTCCATTAACAACCAACCACAGAACGCGCTGTGTCATTGTCTCGGTCTTTCCAGATCCCGCGCCAGCAATAATGACCGATGGCCCAAAGTGCCTGGATTCAATGATCCGGCGCTGTTCCTCTGTTGGACGTTTAATGGAGCCATCCGGTGCGATCAGCGCTTCGGCGATCTGTAATGCGGTGCGCTCATTCTCAAGATGGATCTGGCCGTCGATGATGGTTGCGCTCATGGCTCGATCACACTCCGGCCTTCAGATTGGAGTGGGCAGAGCGCCCTCACCTGGCAGGAAGAACAGCGATCATTAATAACTGCCGTGAAAGTTGCCGCGGTCATCTCTTCAGCTGTTTGGCGTAGCTCCGCCTCCACCGCGGCTGGATCGATCGGTGATTGATTGATCGTCGCAATCTCATTGGTCTTCTTCTTGAGATAGAGCATTCCGGCGCCATCAAGAGATAGCTCTTGCGGCAGATCGGAAAAACCACCTGCAAGAAGACCGAGTTGATAAGCAGAAAGTTGTTTGTTCTCCTCGATCTCATTTTTTGAGGTAACGGGAGTGCCAGTCTTAAGATCAACAATGAAATAGTTTCCGCTCTCGGAATCGCGCTCCAACCTATCCACCGAACCCCGCAGCACCGCACGCCCTAAGGTGACTTCAAAGTCTTTCTCTACTGCAACGAGTTCGTGCCGCTTGCGATTTGATCTATCCCATTCAAAGAATCGCTCCAACATGCGCAGAGCCTCCTTGAGTTGTTCATCTTTGAACCAACCAATATTTTGATTAACCACCGGCCAAGCTTCGGTGAGTTGAACTTTGGCCTCCTCAAAAGTTAAATCGGGATTTGCAAAAACTTGTGCCGCCAGGAAGTGAATAGAAACTCCCAGTAGTTGGGCGTCAGTATCAGCATCTTTTGCACCGGCTCGCTCTAGAAACCACTTGAGGCCACAGTCGCTGAACGATGAGAGCGAGCTTGGTGATATGTAGACCTGTTCGTCATCTCTTGCGACCGGTTCATCACTACTCAACGGAAGGCTGCCTAACCAAGAAGTTGGATCAGCGCTCTTAACTCCAGCTGCACCTAAGGTGCGAAGAATCTGCGCGTTATAACCTGCGCTGCTTGCTTCTTGCGCAGTCAACAATTCGCGACGTAGAGAGGCCACCAGCGCCTGTGTCGTGATTTGGCGATTCATAGGCGTGAAGTATTTATCGCTGCTGTGGCCGCGAATAATTTCAAAGATCTCTTCGAAATATCGCGATGGTTCGGAGTCCTCTTCGGCAAATGCTGTAATGAGCAACTTCTTCCTAGCTCGAGAGAGGGCCACGTACAGCAGGCGACGCTCATCTTCTACAAGACCAGCTGCCGCCGATGCAGAAATTTCAGAGCGGTTGGTAAGCCCGGTGCGAAAGGCTTCGACCAATCGTTCGCTACCTAGAAGTGAGCCGCGGGCCTTGAGATTGGGCCAGATCCCTTCTTGTAGCCCAGTCACAACAACGAAATCCCACTCGACTCCCTTTGCAGAGTGTGCGGTAGTGATCGTCACGACCTCTTCGCGCTGCGCCGTTGCGGTGATTACATCACTCTGAATTCGCTCGTTGGTCAACTGGGTGATAAACAAGGCCGGATTGGCGCCGAGGTTTCGTTCGCTAAAACGATGCGCAGATTCAAAGAGTTGTGACATGGCATCTAAATCGCGGTCGGCCTGCGCACCGCGCAGCCCCCCATTAAGCGCCCGCTCGCGCCAAAGATAAGAGAGTCTGCTTCCTTCATAATTGACCGCGGCTTGCCAGATAGCCCAAAGCAGATCAGAGATATCTGAGGAGCGAGTTAGCACCTCCCGCCCAATCCTTATTAAGTCATTGATCCGTTTGAGTGGTGCGAGCTGCTCCCAAGGCAGAGGAGCTGTTGGTTCGGTGAGCGCTTCAATCATCATCTCGGTCGTACTTCTTAAATCGGTGCGTACTTTGGCGAAGGCGAGTCGAATATGTCGCAGCTCTAAGGAGTCTGCTCCGCCAAATTCCGAGAGAAGTAACTCCTCGAGCACCGGCCAATCAGATGCGTTCAACGGTTCACTGCGAAGTGAGATCCCGGCAATTGTTAGTAGCGGCTTTACTGCAGGATTGTCGGCTAGAGCCAGTGCGGCTGCATCGACCGCGATGGGAATGCCGGATTGGGCAAAGGCGCGTTGCAATGCACTTATGTCAGCACCTGGACTACGCACAATTACTGCCATCTTGGACCAAGGTAGGGCTCTATGTAGATGAGCTGCCCGCAATTCATTTGCGATGTACTGCGCCGACTCGCTACGTGAATGGAGTTTGGCAATATTTATCAACTCTGGATCTGGCGCCTCAAAAATTTGATCAGGCAGTGAGTTGCGGGAACGGGTTGGGGAGTTTTGGCGAAAAGATTTAGCGACTTCTGTTAATAAATTAACGATGGTGGGATCAGATCGGAAGTTATCGTGAAGTATTATCGATTCACCTGCAAAAGTTTCAAGAGATGCAACGAGGCCATCGGGATCAGCCCCTCGGAAACGTCCTATTGCAGAATCTGGATCAGCAAAGATAATTAAATCACTAGGCGCTAGAAGCTTAAGCAACTTCCTCTGCGCATGATCACTCTCTTGAAATTCATCAACG
>CAIMNT010000031.1 GCA_903842855.1 uncultured Actinomycetes bacterium | reverse complement strand
ATTGTGCTGCTCTAAAAAACCGTTGAGAGCTGCCGCCTTGAAATCCGCTAAGGCTCCGTACGAGCCGGCTCCACTATTTCCACCTGATTCGTATCTCTTGCGCCAATATTCTGCGGAGTCGAAGGTCATTGGGCAACTATAACTTTGACGAGATATAAATGGATGAACCTCGGAATTGCAAAATCCCTATACCTGCGCCTCAATAAATTCATCCACGGTTGTGACGGTCGCCTGTCGTGGAAAAAGCCTCTCGACTAAGACCTCATGCACCTGAGGATCAGCATCAATGCAGGCATCTTTAAGCACGATGATTCGATAATCCTTATCGGCGGCATCCCTCACAGTTGATAAGACAACTCCGCCGGTGGCGATTCCACACAAGATCAAGGTATCGATTCCTTTTGCTTCCAGATCTGCCTCAAGATCCGTGGTCGACAGTGCTCCGACTCGAACTTTGCGATAGGTCTTCTCTCCTTCAATGGGAGCGATCGCAAATGCCACCTGACTATCGGGTGCGGTCGCTGGGAAACGCCTTGCTGCAGCAAAGGTAGAGAAAATCTTATTGGTCGCTGGAACGGACTCATAATCCGAGTCCTCGAAGGCCACACGCACAAATCCAACGCCAATTCCTTGTTCACGCGCCAGCGTTAGAACATCCAACGCCTTCGCAAGCAGATACGGAGCGGCATCGGGATAGTTCGCGAGAATTCCATTCTGAAAATCCATGAGTAAAAGAATTGTTGTTTCTGGATTGATTTTTAATTCGTTAGCGCTCACGAGCGCTACCTTAACAACCAAAGTGTTATGCGACTAGTTCTTGAGTGATGCGGTCGGCAACTCAAACCAGCGCAGCCCTTCGAACCTGGCCCCAACCAGCTCAACAAGCTCAGCCTCATTGGAAGGGCTGCGCAACTCTTTCTTGGAGGCTAATTCAATCGCTGAATCCAAATAACCTTGTAGAGCACTCTCAGGCGCGCGATCATCTCTGATCGGGTAACTCATTTCACCGGAACTTGTATATGAAATGTCTGTTAAGCGAAGAGGCGGTTCAGCAGGTCCTCCCTTTTGGCGCCACATTCCTGATGCAGGTTCAAAGAAGTAATCGCTCAGAAAGAGATACCCATGCCTAGCGATAAAACGTACGCTCTCAATAATGTGCTTAGCAACTGGTTCAGAGAGGAAGTAATTGAAGTTAACCCGAATCCATCCAGGCTTTATTCCTTCACACCCGCCACCAATTTGTTCTTCAAATTCATGACTTCTCTCTAAATCTATTCCAAGCAGTCGATGGCCATAAGGACCGGCACAAGAACAACCACCGCGCGATTGAATCCCGAAGAGATCGTTGAGAAGCGCGACAACAAAATTGTGATGAAGATATTTTCCTGAAGGAGCTTTGATCACGAATGAGACAATTGAGAGCCGTTCGGAATTCAGATTGCCTAATACCTCTATATTAGGTTCAACAGCAAATGCTTCGAATGCTCGCTCTAAGAACCTAGCCTCTAAAGAATGAATAGCGGGAACGCCGACCGCTTCTTTAAGCTGGAATACCAGACCAGCCCGAATCGATTCGATAATCGCTGGAGTTCCACCCTCTTCGCGATGTTCAATATCCTGCAAATACATATGTTCATCGCTATTTACATATGCAACCGTTCCCCCACCAGGCACAGCTGGAACGGAATTGTGCGCGATGGATTTATTAATGACGAGCACACCAGGGGTGCCTGGTCCTCCAATAAATTTGTGGGGGCTAAAAAAGATCGCATCCTTTCGCGCCATCACGTCTTCTGGATGCATATTTATTGCGACGTAAGGAGCAGAGGCTGCATAATCCCAGAAGGCCAAGGCACCGTGCTCGTGAAGTAGGTGGGTGATTGCATCAGTCTCAGAAATGATCCCGGTGACATTACTTGCCGCTGAAAAGGATCCAATCTTTAGCGGCCGATTAGCAAAACGGATCAATGCGGCACGAAGGTTCTCAAAAGCAATATGCCCATCAGCATCCTCAGAGATTGTGACAACATCCGCAATCGTTTCGCGCCACGAAACCTCATTGCTGTGATGTTCATATGGCCCGATAAAGACCACAGGTCGCTGATCCGCTGGAATCTGATCGGACAATTTCCAGGTCTTATTTAAATCCGCCGGGATACGAATATTAAGTATTCCTATTAATTTATCGATCGCTCCCGTGCTGCCCGAACCCGCGAATATGACTGCATCTTCTTCAGTAGCTCCCACAGCTTTGCGAATAATATTTCGGGCATCCTCACGAAATCTCGAAGTCTGTAAGCCAGTTCCGCTCGACTCAGTATGAGTGTTGGCATATCGCGGCATAACCTCATCACGAATGAAATCCTCGATAAAGGAGAGAGAGCGGCCGCTCGCGGTGTAATCCGCATATGTAACTCGACGCGCCCCATAAGGTCCATGCATGACCTGATCGTCGCCAATAACCCCATCACGAATCTTCTGGAGCAAGGAGGGATCATCCATAGAGTTGATACTAACTTGATTCGTACATGAATTGAAGATAGATAAATTACTTTCGAATATAGGTTAGATGCCTGACGCTCGCCGTCATAACTGGCTGCGTGGATTCATACATTTCTAGTTGCTTGCCGGGATCCGAAAAGAACAATTCACCTGAACCTAAATTAATCGGAGCCTGAACTGTATGGATCTCATCTAGTAGCCCAGCTGCCATAAATTGACGGAGCACATTGGCGCCCCCACCAACTCGAACAACTTTCCCTTGTGCAGCACCGGCTGCCAACTCCACTACTTCATCTATACCACCCGTTACAAAGTGAAAGACAGTTCCATTTCCCATGTCGAGCGGATCTCTCGCGTAGTGGGTCAAGATAAAAACTGGATGTTGAAACTTAGGTTCTCGTCCCCACCACCCTTGCCATCCATCTTCGATCCAAGGTCCCCTACTCGGTGTAAACATGTTTCGACCCATGATGCTGGCGCCAATATTCTCGAAACCACGGGCGGCATAATCATTATCAAGACCGGTTTCACCGCCAGGAAGGCCAATCCACTCTCTAAATGCCTGAGTCTTGAAGACCCACTCATGGAGCTTCGTTCCCTCTTCCCCTAGTGGATTCTCTGCTGACTGGCTAGGTCCAGCCATAAACCCATCTTGAGAGACCGAAATGTTGAGGGCAAGAAATTTTGACTTTGCCGTCCGCGCTGAGTTCATAATGAACTATAAGGTATTTACCTTTGACATTGGTCACTCAGTAATTAGGCTTAACAAATGAGTTTCGCCGAGAAGATATTTGCAACCACCTTATTTGTTGCAGATAAAGAGGTTGCTAAAACCTTCTATGAGAGAGTCTTTGAGAAGCAACCGATCTACGAGGATGAGAATTCTGTTGTATTTAAGTTCGGTGAACTCCTGATCAATCTCCTGGTGGACTCCGAAGCTCCTGAATTAATTGGTCCAGCTTTGGTGGCTTCTCGAGAGAGTGGATCGAGATATCAATTCACTATCCAGGTAGAGGATGTCGATGCTCAGGTGCAACGTTTAGCTGCGCTCGGCGTTCCACTAATAAATGGTCCTCTTGATCGGCCTTGGGGCATAAGAACATTACTGTTTGCAGATCCCGATGGACACCTTTGGGAATTTGCTAAATAGAAAGTGGAAGCTGCTACTCAAGCCAAGAACTTTGGTGGCGCCCGGTCATGTAGCTGATGCCAAAGGCCAAGAGCGCAATTCCAGTAATTATCGCTCCGCCCCATAAAGGCGACGAATACCCTAGGTTTAATGAGATTAACCATCCACCGAGCCATGCACCGAGTGCATTACCTAGATTGAATGAGGTGATGTTGGCTCCCGATGCGATCGCTGGAGCTTCCCCTGCGTAATGCATTACACGCATCTGAAGCGCAGCCGATTGAGCAAATCCCAGCGCTCCCATTAGGAAGAGTGAAATGACCGTACAAATCTTGTTGTGCGCGGTGAAACTAAAAGCAAATAAGACCAAGGTGAGAAGCAACATCTCCAGCGACAGCGCTCGATTAAGCTTCCAGTCCGCCAACTTTCCGCCAAAGTAATTGCCAACAAACACGCCAACGCCAAAAAGCAGAAGCAACGATGGAACGGTGGACACTGCGAACTTCGAGACATCCTCAAGAGTGAAGACAATATAGGTGTAAGCGCCAAACATTCCACCAAATCCGAATACCGTCATAAGAAGTGAGAGCCAGACCTGCTTGTTACGAAAGACGAGGAGCTCGGTTTTTAAAGGAATTTTGTGAGTAGAGTCCCCGTGCCCAAGTCTTTGCGGTAGAAACCAGGCTAATCCAACTAGGGCCAACAATCCGATCACGACGATTGACATGAGCGCTGCACGCCACCCGTAGCGCTGCCCGATCCATGCTCCGAAAGGAACTCCAAGGACATTGGCAACGGTAATTCCACCAAACATGATGGATATAGCCGTGCTTCTTCGCTCTCGTGAAACAAGATTTACTGCGACAACGGCGCCAATCCCAAAGAAAGCTCCGTGACAAAGTGCTGAGATACATCTTCCGATAAGCATGAGATCAAAGGAATGTGAGAGTGCTGAAATTAAATTTCCGAGTACGAAGAAGAGCATCACGCCGATCAATGTCTTCTTGCGATCTAGTTTTGTCAGAAGACTAGTAAGAAAGACTCCACCTACGGCAACAGCGGCCGCATATCCAGAAACGAGCACACCTGACTTTGCGGTAGAGACATGAAAGTCGTGGGCAACAATTGGGAGCAATCCGGCGATGGCAAATTCAGTTAGGCCGATGGCAACTCCACCGAGTCCAATTGCATATAAGCCCGCAGGTAGTCGGCTCTTCTGACTCTGCTCCGGAGAATTCACGTCTAAACCTAACCATAAAACTAGTAAGCAGCGTGCGCATATTCATTATGATCAGGCTATGAATGAACTGGGATCGGGAGAGTGGCTGAATCCTCCAGTGAGTGCGAATCTGAATGCAGAGGGCCTAGCGGTACTAGCCAAAGGGGAATCTGACTTCTGGCAGAAAACTTCCTACGGATTTACTCATTTAAGTGGGCATGCCCTACTCAATCCATTTCCCCAAGATTCAGCTATTGAAGTTAGCTGGATACTCAACTACACAAAACAATTTGACCAGGCAGGTTTAATTGCTTACAGCGACGATGAAAATTGGATTAAGGGTGGAGTGGAGTTCGCCGATGGTTTTCCGCAATTAGGAGCCGTTGTGACTATCCAGAAATCAGATTGGTCGGTGGCACCGGTTACAGATTGGATGAACCGCGAAGTGAGTTTACGATTCTCTAGGTCAGGTGATGCGCTAACTGTTAGAGCTCGTTGCGATGATGAGTGGCGACTAGTTCGATTGGCACCTTTAGACCCTTCTCGCAATTGGAGAGTGGGACTTTTTTGCGCCAGTCCAACTCAGGCGGGCTTGGAGATCCTTTTCACCTCACTTCGCTGGACCGATGCAGATAAGGCTTTGCACTAACTTTCAACGAAGATTTATTCAGAACTAACTTAGGCTCCTAACGATCCCCCTAAATACAGGTGGAAGAGCGCGGGCCGCAGGAACAATCGCTGGGCGAATCGCCCGTTTAGAAGATGCCCAGAGCAATCCGCCTGATCGCATCCGGTATGAGCGTGTGATCTTGCGCCACTTCGCGTCATAGGAACTGATTTCACCTGAAACTATCGACTTAACTGCAGCCTCTGCTTCAGAGAAACCAACCTGCAAACCTTCTCCAGTGAGGGCATCGACATAACCCGCAGCATCCCCTACCAGTAACGCACGTCCCTGTACTCGATGCGAAGCTCGCTGGCGAAGTGGCCCAGCACCGCGTAACTTGCTTGCAGGAGAGGCTGAATGAATCTTCGCAGCAAGAGTGGGAATCTGGGAGATCACTTCTTCAAAATTCAAACCTGTATATCCAAGTATTGCAAGGCCAACCGAATCTTCAGAGACAGGCGTTACATAAACCTCGGCGTGAGGCAGCCAATAAACCTCCACCAAATCAGACCATGGAGCAATCGTAAAATGTTGTCGAACTCCATAGCGTGGTCGCCGGTTTTTCGGTGTACCAATCTCCAGTCCAAGGTTGGCTCTCACCGTCGAGTGCAATCCATCTGCTCCTATGAGGTAACGGCTTTGAACTCCTGCGGCAGTGACCGATGAATTGCTTTGCACAATCTCATCGACTCTCCCGTCAATAAAGTTAATATGTAGTTCGTGAGCGCGCTCCCGTAGCGCATCGTGCAAAACAGTTCTTCGCACTCCTCTTCCTGGATTACTCGTGAACCGCGCATCAACGCTCGTGCTACCCGCTAAGTATCGAATCCCAAAGAAATCCACTCCGTATGGATTAACACCGATGCGAGAAAGATGTTCCAACGCTTTAGGCATAAGTCCTTCACCACAAGCCTTATCGATGGTTCCTGCTCGCGGCTCTACAACTGCAACATCAAGACCGGCCTCTGCTGCATGGATTGCGGTGACAAGTCCCACTGGACCCGCGCCAGCAACTAAAAGATCAATCATGACTCTCTCGGCAGAGTTGCGAGGGCGGCATTTTCACTCTTTAGTCTGGCTCTTAAAACGAAAAAATTTAGAAATGAAAATATGAGCGCTGTGCGCCAAGCGAAACCAACCATGGGTAGCGCAAATCCCTCAATGACAACGGCAACGTAGTTGGGATGCTTGAGCCACTTATAAGGACCAGTTGCTATTGGGGCTTTGCCCGGAATAATGACGACTAAAGTGTTCCAACGTTGACCCAGCGTTGCAATGCACCACCACCGCAGCGCCTGAGATCCAATGGCGAACGCGAACGCTCCCCAAGATAGAACTGGATTGAGATTCGTTCGAAAGGTCCAAACTTCTATGAGCGACCCGAGTAGAAGAAAGATATGAATCACGACCATGTATTTATAGTGAGATCGACCAAATTCGATGCCGCCCTGAGCAAAACTCCACGTGAGGTTTCTCTTAGAGATAATCAACTCAGCGATACGCTCTAGTGCGACCAGTACCAACAAAACTGTAAAAGCGCTCTGTCCAGACATGGTCACCACTCCAAAAGAACGAGATCAGAGGAAAATCCAGGACCCATAGCCATGACTAATCCTGAAGTACCAGCTGCTGGTTTTGTGGTTCCACGGCCGGCAAGGACATCACTTAAAATATGCAACACGGCAGCAGAAGAGAGATTTCCTTTCTCTGCTAACGATAGCCAAGAGACCGCTAGTTCGTTATCGGATAAATCTAAACTTTCCTCTACTGCTTGCAAGATTTTTGGACCACCGGTGTGGCAGACCCATTGCGAAATATCTGCACGTTTTAGACCCCGAATACTCAGAAACGAATCGACATCACGTCCGATATGTTCTAAGACGATTTCTGATACAGAAGGAGCCAAAATAATGCTGAAACCGCCGCTTCCGATATTCCAACCCATGGCGGATTCGGTATCTGGATAGACGCGGCTATGGGATGCAATTACGCGCGGACCTTTGATTCCCATCTGCTTTGCCCGTTCGGCGCCGACCATCACGAGAGCTCCTGCTCCATCGCCAAACAATCCAGACGAGACGATATTGGCCATGGAGAGATCATCACGCTGCAGGGTGAGAGAGCAAAGTTCGACAGAGAGGAGCACCGCTACATCATTGGGGTGTCCGATCAAATAGTCATCGAGTCGAGCGATTCCCGCCGCTCCTGCTGCACATCCCAACCCAAAGATAGGTACTCGTTTGATATTTTCTCGAAAACCAACGATTGGAACTAGGCGAGTCTCGATAGATGGTGTGGCTAGACCTGTGATTGATGTGGCCATGATGAAGTCGACCTCATCGGGTCTTAACCCGGCTTGCTCGAGAGCGCTAAGAATCGCTTTAGCACCAAGCTCCAGAGCGACAGAGATATATGCATCGTTGCTATCTGTAAAGTCATCGAGGCCGGCATAGCCTTCAGCGGGTAGCGCCAAACTTCTAAATTTAACTTCAGTCGCCTGATGGATGCGATTTATTACCGCCTCTTGATTTCCTTCCGGCGAAACGATCTTTGTGAAATATTTTGTGATCTCTTCCTGCGAATATCTATGTGCCCCC
Source organism: uncultured Actinomycetes bacterium (assembly GCA_903842855.1). Classification (GTDB taxonomy): domain Bacteria; phylum Actinomycetota; class Actinomycetes; order Nanopelagicales; family Nanopelagicaceae; genus PALSA-747. The sequence goes on along the minus strand of CAIMNT010000031.1, from coordinate 4,702 downwards.
AAGACTCCATGGACTGAGGCGATGACCGACATTTAGAGATAGTAACCGCTTTGGAATTCACGAGCCTCTCGAAAATGACTCCCATTGATAAATTGTGTTGATGCGACTTGAATGTGCCCTGTGACTTACGATGTTGAAAAGATCCGAGCTGATTTCCCCTCCCTTAACTCTGGCTTAGCTTTCTTCGATGGCCCGGGCGGTAGTCAGGTTCCGACACCCGTTGGCAAGGCAATCTCCGAGGCGATCACCTCGCCTATTTCTAACCGAAACACGATGACGCTATCCGAGAGAAATGCTGACAAGATCGTTTTAGATTTTCGTCGAGCTGTTGCAGATTTGATCAACGCAGACCCTGCCGGGGTCGTCTACGGCAGAAGTTGGACCCAAATCACCTACGACTTCTCTCGAGCCATAGCCAAGACCTGGAACACTGGTGATGAAATCATCGTTACCACTCTCGACCACGACTCGAACATTCGTCCGTGGGTACAGGCGGCCGAATCTGTCGGCGTCATTGTTAAGTGGGCAAAATTCGACATCAAGACTGGTGAACTTCCAACGTCCGCGATCTCTGAACTATTGAGCGAGCGGACGCGTCTAGTCGCAGTCACGGGAGCTGGAAATACATTAGGTACTCGGCCCAATATTAACGAGATAGCCTCCGAAGTTCATAAATTTGGTGCGCTGCTCTACGTAGATGGGGTTCACCTGACCCCCCACGCTCCGATAGATGTGCAGGAATTAGGTGCAGATTTTTACGGACTTTCCTTCTATAAATTGCTAGGACCGCACTGCGCGGCAATCGCCGCAAAACCACAATTGCTCCAGACTTTGAATAACGACAAGCTCCTGCCATCAACCACTGCGATCCCCGAGCGATTCGAGTACGGCACACTCCCCTATGAACTCATGGCTGGATGTACTGCCACAATCGATTACTTAGCAAATTTGGTTACGAGTAGTTTGCCAAGCAGGCGAGAGAAGATCGTGTATTCAATGAAGGAGTTAGAGAAGTACGAGGAACACCTGTTTAATATTATGGAGCGAGAGATCCAATCGCTGCCTGGCGTTACCACCTATGGCCACGCGCATGTACGAACTCCAACCATCTACTTCAATATCGCGGGATTCGATGGCGTAGATATTTACAAACATTTATCCGCACTTAAGGTTAATGCTCCTGCAGGAAACTTTTATGCGCTGGAGGTTTCAAGAGCTCTGGGTCTGGGCGATACCGGTGCAGTCCGAGCGGGGCTCGCCCCTTACAGCACAATTGAAGATGTCACTCGGTTGGTAGATGGGTTACGGCAACTAAAGAAGTAAATCACATACGCAAGTACGAGGCACCATTGAAATCTAGAACTGCGCCACTAGCCCACTCACTTTCAGCCGAAGCGAGAAAATAAACCGCCTTTGCTAATTCTTCGGGTTTTGCTACGCGATTAAAGGGACTTTGAGCGCGAATTCCATCCCCTTCAGGACCATCTAGCAATTTGGCAGCCATCTCAGTTTCAACAAATCCTGGGGCCAAAGTTGTAACACCTATTTTCATTGGTGCTAACGCTTTAGCAATCGACTGACCAAATGCGACCAGTGCAGCCTTTGATGCGCCATATGCGGGATTCGCCGGCTCTCCACGAAATGCGCCACGCGAGCCAATGTTTACGATTCTTGAGTTGCCATCCTTAGGCATATGTTGCATCGCGCACCACGTGACGTTGGCGGCACCAATGAGGTTAACTCCTATGGTTTGTTCCCAAGCACTTTGCCACTCTTCGTAAGTTGTAGATTCGATGGGGTGATCAATAAAGATGCCAGCATTGTTGATCAGCACATCAATCTTTCCAAATTCGTGAGCGACCAACTCGACCATTTTCCTTATGGCCGCCGGGTCACGGAGATCGGCTTGAGCACAAATATGGCCGTCACCGCTCAATGCATCAAGAACGTTCTCGGCATCAGTCTTGGATGAAACGAAATGAATCGCGACGCGATCACCAGCCTTCGCAAATTCTGTAGCAATGGCAGCCCCTATACCCCGCGAGCCACCAGTTATAAGTACCGTGCGTCTAGTCATTAACGCACTCTAATGTGGGAAGTGAATAAGTGCGCTTGAAGGATTCGAAAAGAATAAAAAGAATGCGGATAAGAAATATCTTCATTGTCCTGATGTGATGAATCGTATACGATAATTTCCATGGCGTTTAGAACGAAATATCGTGCAGCGCCTTTACTAATGATCTCTCCATATCTAGCGTTGATGTTGTTTTGCGGATTTATCCCCCTTGTATATGCAATCAATGAAGTATCAAAGCCATCTTGGAAAAATTTGAAGGGCAGCTATAGCACCATCTATAAGATTTTGGGCGATTTTAGAGTCATTCCAGATTTGGGACATTCTATTTTTCTATTGGTTGTTTACGTCCCCATAACCATTATTTCAGTCTTGGCACTTTCATTACTTCTGGACTCAACACATGTTCCCGGAAACACATTTATGAGGTTGGTGTTTTTGTTGCCAGGAATAGTATCCGGGGGAATCTCAGTCTTCATATGGATGTTTTTTATCGGAAGTCATGTGAATTGGAATCTAAATAATGAGGCTTGGATAATCGCCGGAGTCGCATTCTCATCAGGCGCAGGAAGTTGGGTTGTAATTCAATATGGTTCGCTTCGATCCATTCCCCGTGAAGTTTTAGAGGCAGCTCGTGTAGATGGTTGTAATCGATGGAAGTTGGCAATTCAAATAAAGATTCCGATGATTGGTAGATATATCGGATATATGGGTATTTTGTTGACCGCCTCTGCGATTCAAATCTATAGCGAGCCCGCGCTCCTTACGAAAATTGGATTACCTTCTAACTGGTGGTCCCTCAATCAGGTGGCATATAGCTACGCATTTCAGGCTGGCGACTTTGCAGCCGGAACGGCACTCTCTCTCGATATGCTAATTCCGAGCATTATCATTGCCATAATCTTTATTCGCAAAACAGATTTTCTAAAGCGAAGTTCATATTGATGAATAACCGAATCGAAAAGCGTAATTCCAGATTAATTAACCTGACATTGTGGGCATTAACAATCTTGGTGTTATTACCCTTCATTTGGTTAATCAGACAGGCGGGACCTCAATACGTTCTCAGCACCAGATTTGTCTTTATGAATCAAAACGGAATTGTGCTTGCTTGGCTGAAGAATTCGCTTCTTTTCTCCTTTACTGCACTTGGAATTTCAGTTATCAGTAGTGTTACAGCGGGATTTGTTTTAGCAATTCTTCAAATTCCTTTTCGTAAATTCATACTTTTCATAACATTGGTAACAATGTTAATTCCTCTAACCGCCATGGCTCTCCCACTCTATGTGCTGGTGGACAAGATTCATTTAACTGACAACATTTGGGGGCTGATAATTGCCAGTTCCTATTACCCTTTTGGTACATTTCTCTCATATCTATATTTCGTATCTGCAATGCCTGGAGACTTAATTGGCATGGGGCGAATTGACGGATTGAGTGATTGGGGATTGTTCTGGCATCTTGGAATCCCGCTTTCACGCTCATTGTGGTCTGTTGCAATTTTCTTCTCGTTTCTAAATCTTTGGAATAGCTATCAATTGCCTAAGGTTCTACTCAACGATCCTCGCCATTACACGTTACCTATGGGAATTGAACTGTTGTATGGAAGTGGAACTGCGATAGTGGGGGTCTTAATGCTGATTCCAATTCTTGGGGTATACCTGTTCTCTCAAAAGGCAATCGAAAGAGGAATATTTAGTGGTGCGGTGACTGGCTAGTAAGTGGGCTATGAAAGTGCGCCTCGTGTTATGAAACTGGGGACTGGGAAGTCGTCCTGAATCTAGGTTAGTTTTGTAAAGATTTATGAAATAACCCCCACTGACGAGGTGAAGGTTATCCCGTAGATATGCGACCGGTGAGAGTCGAACTCACGACTTGCCGTTCGTCAGATGGCTGCTCTATCCGCTGAGCTACAGCCGCATCCGCTGAAAGTACAGAAATATGATTCTCACTAAAAAAGGGCGGAAATTGGTTGTTAGTATCTTTCATTTGGGGATAGATCTAATCTACAATTTTCCGGTCAGATGGCTGCAAAGGGCTCCTTGGTGATTTACCAGGGAGCCCTTTCTTTCACCATTAATGCTTTCGCCGAATTCGCTAAAAGTGCGCCTCGTGGGATGAAACTGGCCACTGGAATTCAATAATTTCTCTAGACATTAAATAGGGGTCTCAGGGTTAGACCCAAGACCCCCGCTCAAATAGCTTTACTTAGAGGACCGTTGCCAATCGATCAGTAAAACTAATATGAGGCTGCGGAGTTGGCGACAGGGTTCGAACCCGCACCGTCAGGTTGGCAAAAACTGATGTGCTGCCAATTACACCACGCCAACCTCGCAAGAGAAGTATCTAGATGTCAATTGACTTTGGTTAATTTCAAATTCAGAGGGTGTGTGTAACTGCCATGTGTGGAAAACAAATAACAAAGGGACTCAACCCGAAGGTTAAATCCCTTTGCCTGCCAACCTGATGGTGCGTTAATTATGGCACAAATTCAAATTACTAAAAGTTATTCTGGGTAAACTTGGAAAAAGTGCGCTTGAAGGGATTCGAACCCCTAACCTTCTGATCCGTAGTCAGATGCTCTATCCGTTGAGCTACAAGCGCCGGTTGAGAGAGTGAATACTACCT
>CAIMNT010000030.1 GCA_903842855.1 uncultured Actinomycetes bacterium | reverse complement strand
TGATGTGCGCAAGAACCTTGTGCCCATTTGTAAGCTCGACTCTGAACATGGCGTTCGGGAGTGCTTCAGCTACGGTGCCCTCAATCTCGATTGCTCCGTCTTTCTTGGCCAAGCAGTACCTACTCATCTATTCAGGGGTCTAATTACGGACATCCGCCTATTTCTAAGCAGAGGGCAATCCTAAGGCGCGAGGCCAAAAAGAGGAAATCGGGACCAGTTTTATGCTAAAAGGCCTCACTCCTGACTCGGAAGGTCTGTATTTTAGGTGGGAAATTAGGGGTGAGTCGGATTTCACAGCGGAGCTCCCCCTGCCTCCCCGGAATCTTCCACACCATATGCACTGGGGAATCTGACTTCTCGGCAACGATTTCGGTGGATTGGCTTAAGCCTCCCACTCCTTCAACAAGTCGGGAGATGCTCGCCCTCCGTTCTGCAAATGGGATATCCAACTCGACGTTTTCGGAGAAGATCTGATCTGCCAGATCCCCATCCCAGTTGCGAATCAAGGCATCTGCCTTCCCGGCAAACTCATAAGTGATTGGCCAAATCTCAGGCTTAGGTAGTTCGTAATTAAGCCCTTCCAAAGCAGATTCCAAAATTGCAATAGCTGTTGCCATCGCTCCCGAGTAGGTGGCATTCTCAAGTGCCACAACGGATAGTCCGGTCGGAACGTGCCAACGCATATGGGAACTAAAGCCGGGATATCCGCCAGAGTGAGAGACGAATTGTCCAAAACGCTGGTCGTATTCGACGAAGAGCCCGAGTCCGTAGCCGGATACACGGCCTCCATTCTTAGGCAGAGTTCCAAGTTCGCTACTAGGGAGAGTCGGGGTTGAAATGAATTGCATCTCACGTCGCGAGGCCGCCGATAGTGGGCCGAACTCTTCGGCACCCTCATCGAGTGCCGAGTTGAGCCAATGAGACCAGGTGCGTAAATCTCTTGCGCTACTAAAGAGTCCACCGATACTAGAGAACGATCCCGAGGCAGAAAATGGTAGCTCCACCCAGCCTTCTTCAGCCTTTCGATAACCCTTTGCAAGATTACTCTCTTGGAAATCGCTGGCATTGAAACCAGTTTGATTCATGCCAAGTGGCTTAAGAATTTCGGTTGATACAAACTCTCTAAAGTCCCGTCCAGATGCCTTCTCAATAGCGAGTCCCAACAGAGCAAAACCAAGATTTGAATATTGAAATAGCTCTCCGGTCGTACTTGTTGCCAAAACCCCTGCCTGCACAATCTCACGCAACTCTTCAGGAGTAATGGATTCTTGGCGATCGGCCCACGGATCATCTGTGGGTAGACCAGATGACATCGAGGCAAGGTGGCGCAGCGTTGGAACAGTTTTAGATTTACTCAAAGTAGAAAAAGAAAATTCAGGTACAAAATCAGTAATGCGCTGATCAAGGTTAAGTTTGCCCTCATCACGCAACTTGAGCAGAGCGGTGATGGTAAAACTCTTAGTACAGGAAGCGATGCGGAAAGTCGTGTTGGAATCAGGTGCCTCGCCTCCAACTAGACGAACTCCAGTTCCTACTTCCCACAAGAGTTGATCACCTTGGAATAAAGTTGCAAAGATTCCGGGAGTACCTTGCGACTCAACCCGAGCAGCAACGATAGTTTCCATTTGCTTGACAATTTCTGGAGTAATTTCTAGCCGACTTGCAGGGGACATTGTGGGCCTCTCGTGGGTCGAACGAATTGGCTAAAACTACTTTAAGAGATCGGAGATCTCGACTCCAAGTCGACCGAGATCAGCTGCTCCCCCATCAACGGCGGTGAGGACGAAGGGCTTGCCATCGGGAAGGAGTGCGAAGGTGTGTTCAAAATGTGCACCATTCGATTTATCACTGGCAATTACAGTCCAGTTATCTGAAAGGGTCTTCATCTTTTCGGTGCCTCGAGTAATCATCGGTTCGATGGCAAGGGCGAGGCCTGGCTTTAACTCTGGCCCAAGACCTGGCGGGCCATAATTGATGACGTGAGGATCTTGGTGCATCTCTGTCCCAATTCCATGGCCACCATATTCGCGCAGAATTCCATACTTACCCTGGCTCTGGATGTAACTCTCAATCGCGTGAGATATATCGGTGAGGTGTCCGCCCACCTTTGCAGCCGCGATTCCACGCCACATGGATTCTTCGCAGGTATCCATTAATTTCTGGTCAGCGAGATCTATTGCACCTACGCCGATTGAAAAAGCTGAGTCTCCGTGCCACCCATCGACAATTGCACCAAAATCGATGGAGATGATGTCGCCCTCAACAAGTGGGCGTTCATTAGGGATTCCGTGCACAACTTCATGATTCACTGAGGCACAGATGACATTTGGATAGCCGTGATAGTTCAAGAAATTTGGTGTTGCATTGTTCGCCTTTAAATAATCTGCCGCGATCGCATCCAACTCAAGCGGAGTAACACCGGGGCCAACAGCGGCCTTCATTAAGTTGAGTGCATGCGCTACAACAAGGCCAGCTTTGCGCATAAGCACAAGTTGTTCGAGAGATTTAATCTGAATCGCCATGGCGACTACTTTAGAGCTGCAATTGCATTGGCAGAAATAGCTGAAACATCTCCAACTGCGCTAATGACTTTTAGTAAGCCCAGGTCACGATAGAAAGCAATGATGGGCTCGGTCTGCTGCGCGTAAACTGAGAGGCGATTTACAACGACCTCTTCCTTATCGTCTTCGCGTTGGTAAAGCTCGCCACCGCAGTTATCACAGACACCATCCACCTTTGGCTTATCAAAGATAACATGCGAGCTTGCACCACAATTGCGACAGGTACGACGACCAGATAAACGCTTAATAATCTCTTCATTTGGAATCGTGAGTTCTAGCACCGCATCAAGAGTTATTGATTTCTCGACCAAAACGTCAGCAAGAAACTCTGCTTGTCCAACATTGCGAGGATATCCATCGAGCAAGAAGCCGCCTGCAGTATCACCGTGGGTAAGGCGATCTTTCAACATCTCATTTGTGACAGAGTCTGGAACCAAGTTACCGGCATCCATATAAGACCTAGCAAGCTTGCCAAGATCGGTCTCACCTTTTATGTTGGCACGGAAGATATCTCCAGTAGAGATATGTGGAATGCCAAAGTGGGCCGCTAGAAATACTGCTTGCGTACCTTTTCCAGCACCTGGAGGACCTACCAGGATTAAGCGCATTAGCGCAGGAATCCCTCATATGAACG
>CAIMNT010000029.1 GCA_903842855.1 uncultured Actinomycetes bacterium | reverse complement strand
GCTGCCAGAAATCTCAAAACAATTGATGCCACCTGCCCACTGGTTACCAAGGTGCACCATGAAGTTAAACGCTTTGCCAGCGAGGACTATGACATTCTGCTGATTGGCCACCATGGCCACGAAGAAGTTGAGGGTACGTCGGGTGAGGCACCGGACAATGTCTTTGTAATCGACACCATCGCAGATGTAGAAGGTATCCACCTGCGCGAGGGAAAGAAGTTGATCTGGTTATCCCAGACTACGTTGAGTGTTGATGAAACAATCAGCACTGTACGTCAACTCAAAGAGCGCTTTCCACAAGTGCAAGATCCACCAAGTGATGACATCTGCTATGCCACCCAAAATCGTCAGGTTGCAATTAAAGAGATCGCACCTCGATCAGATCTCGTCCTGGTCGTGGGTTCAGTGAATTCATCAAACTCAGTTCGTCTCGTCGAAGTCTCTAAGGAGTACGGAGCGAAGGCTGCCTACCTCATTGATTACGCCGCAGAGGCAAATGAGGAATGGCTCGAAGGTGTTGAGACAGTTGGAGTTAGCAGTGGAGCATCTGTACCAGAGATTTTAGTGAAGGATTTGTTAACGTGGTTAGCTGAACGTGGGTTTGGTGAAGTTGAAACTGTTACAGCAACCGAAGAACATTTACTCTTCGCAATCCCACCAGAGCTTCGTAAAGATTTGAAGGCGGCTGGAAAGTAAATTTCGCTTAGTTCAACTCTTCTTTGAAGCCGAGAGATTCAATTTGAACTTCACCGTTTGACCTCTCCGACTCTTTTGGCTCTTCTGCGATTTTCGGCTTTCTGTTGCTCCAGAGGTGATAACCCCAGCCGATAACCGTGCCGACCACTAAATATGGCGCTGCGCCACCGAGAGTTGTAACGAGATCCAATCCAAATTTCGCAACGTGGACTCCCGCGCCGCCAATGGTTGCAATCAAAACAATAGTGCAGAAGAAAAATGCGATCGGTGGATTAACAACTGTCGTAAAACTGGTGCCGGGGCGACCTAAGTAGAGGCCGCCTGCAATGGAGATGATGATGGCAAGACCAGTGATAATCCCTACTTTGCCGATTGAATACTCAATGGTCTCAAAGAGCAGTATTACCAAGAACTGCAAGATAACGATGCCGGGATTAGTTAACCCCGCTCCCTTAATAGGCTTCGGAAGTGTGCGCAGATCGTTGCTCATATCACTCATTATCCTCTAGTTCCAGGGCCAACTCCACCTCATCTACCTCTATGTAGTCATCGTCGCTTGGCGCTAATTTGGCGCTCAATTGACGAACATTTGAATCGAGCTCGGGGATGGCTTTGAGCGGTTTACCAGGGACATCTAAGGTCCGCATTTTTTTGGCCGCTGCAAGAACAGTCCGCTCGGCAGTCGGAATTAAGGCGTTATATGCAGTGAGGGTGCTTTTAAGGCGATCGCCTACCGTGATGATCTTCTCATGGAGCGAGGAGACATCTTTAAGGAATTTGGCAGCAAGTTCTTGTATCTCTGCAGCATTAGTAGCAACGCGATTGCGACTAAAGAGATAGCCAACGGTCCGCAAGAGCGCCATCATCGATGTAGGAGTTGCGATCGTGACATTGAGAGCAAATGCTTTATCTAAGATTTTAGGATCAGATCGCAGCGCCTCGTTAAAGATTGAATCAACTGGTGCATAAAGGATTACAAAGTCTGGGGATGCGCCGCGCTCTGCATACTTACGTTTGGAGAGCGCCTCAATATGTTTTAAGAGATCTTTGGTGTG
>CAIMNT010000028.1 GCA_903842855.1 uncultured Actinomycetes bacterium | reverse complement strand
TTCTGAACCTGCTGGTAAGAATTTTGAGTTGTCATTCTTTTGAACGCTGGAGAGATTTCCAAAGAGTGGTCCGGTGGCGCTGCTAATAAATAGCCACCCAATTGCTACCGCAGTTGCGACCCAAATAAGTCGGCGATGGCTCTTCTTAACGCTGGTCGTATCGGACACAGAATTCCCCTTTTAGGTCGATGAACCAGGCAATCCTAAGGAAGGCTTAGAGCCCCTGCAATTGGGCCCTAGTAGGGTTAGTTAGAGGTTGTTGGATAAACTTCGGTTACATCAAAGTTATAGTCTTGATGAACCCAAAAATCAGGCATAGTAATCTCAGCAATACTTTGTGCCACATCTAGTGATTCCGCTTCGATTTCCATAACATAAGTGTTGGTTTCTGTTGCTGTGCAAGTAAATTTCAATTGTGTCCTTTCGTTGGGTAGAATAGAATTATAGCGACCGCGCTCAGGCAGATTACAGACATCGAAGATCAGTTGATCTCTTAGGTTCTGTAAGGGGTTGAAATGGGCGCTAAGGCACATAAGCTCTCAATCCTCCGCACCGTGGCTGGTACAACGCTTGGAATTGTCTGCTTAGGACTCCTTTTTTCTGGAGCTCACCTACCTGGTGCCACCGGTGCCTTTGTGCCAAATGGTACGCACAGCCACGTAATGTCAAAGGTCACATCTACCTCGGCCACGATTCCAACTAAAACTTTCTCCCAAACTGGCCTGGCTGATCAAAATAGCGGGGTCGTTCAACCATGTGCCGCAAACCTTATCGCCTGCAACCTAAGCCCAGGAGTCATCAGCTTCCCAACTTATGGCAATGATTCTGTATCTAAGTTACAAGACTGCACCTTCGCCGCCGTTGCCGACTGGGAGCAGATTGCATTAGGCAGCGCCCCATCTGAGTCACAGATAGAAACCGAATATTCCAAATCTGTCGGAGGTAGCCTCGGACTTAGCAATGATCAAGTCTTTGAATATTGGATGGCCAATGGAATCGGAGGCTCTTATTTGAGCCATACCAATCTGATAAATCCAGATTCACAGAGCGTTATGAACGCTATCAACGACCCAAGCGTTAAGGCCTTGATCGCTCAACTTCATTTCACAGTCGGTCAAAGTTTCGCTGGCCGGCAGATGACCACAGATTCCTACCACTGGGTTGTCGTCGACGGTTACACCCCTACTGGCCCTGTCGTTGTCACCTGGGGTCAGACCCTGCAGATGACCTGGCAGCAATGGAACCTCGAAGAACTATATGCATGGGGTATTTCAGTTAAGTAGGTGCGAGGTACGCGTGAGTGGGCCCCGTCGGGCTCGAACCGACGACCCACGGATTAAAAGTCCGTTGCTCTACCGACTGAGCTAGGGGCCCCAATAACTAACTAAACGTGGAGCCGTACTCTACAGGAGATTATTTAGGCGATTTCCGAGCAATTATTCGATGAATGCCGAACGCTGCAATCGGTCGCGAATGGCTGCGGCCAATCCATCTCCTCCTGGTTGAAGGACAACAACAACCTCAAGCCCGAGTTGATCGGCCTTTCGTAAAGCCAGGTAGAGCTCGCGGGCATATTCCTCTATGGAACTCGGAGCCGAGAGACGAACTACTCCATTAGGAGTTGGGATTTGATCTGGAGCAATGAGGCCATCTCCTGATTGTGCAACTACATCTAAGAGAACTTTTGCCTTGGGTGAGTAATGAGAATTAAGAGATCCCGAAACTCTGATCGCTGCAGGATTTGATTCCAACGCTAACAGCCCAGTGGACTCCTCAACCATGAGTGGCGTAATTGCACCAAGGCGCAGAATCATGGGAGCGGGGCCGGTGCAATCAATGATGGTGGATTCAACTCCCACTAGACATGGGCCACCATCCAAAATCAAATCATTGGGTAATAAATATTGTGAAAGTTCTTCTTCCACTGCCGATGCAGTTGTAGGAGAGACTGCACCGAATCGATTTGCACTAGGAGCTGCGATGCCCGCACCGCCCTGGCTGATGAATTCCTTAATAAGAGCAAGTGCAATTGGGTGGGCGGGAACTCGCAGGCCGACGGTGTCTTGTCCACCAGTAATAAAGTCCTGTGCCAGCTCTGATCTCTTGAGTACCAAAGTCATGGGTCCGGGCCAGAAATCACGAGCCAAGGTAATTGCATATTCGGGAATATCGCGCGCCCATTCTCCCATTCCATCGAGAGAGGCGATATGCACAATCAAGGGGTGATCTGCGGGGCGACCTTTTGTTTCATAGAGGCGTGCGATAGCACTTTGATGAGAGGCATCTGCGCCGAGGCCATAAACGGTCTCTGTTGGAAAAGCGACTAATTGTCCACTCCGAAGTGCAGAAGCAGCGCTAATAATCATCTCGGTAGTACACAGCGAGAGAAGCGTCATGACAGCATTCTCTCACTAAATATGGATAGAAAACTCAGCCGTACATGGGAGAAATCACTATGAAAATATTTCGCGGAATCTTCTTTGCAATTCTTACCTTCTCGGTACTTGCGATTGCAATTCATCAAAATCCCTCAACCACTCAACGTTATGTCACTGTCGTCGGAACGGGTACCACAACGGTCACACCCGATGCTGTTCGTTTAGATGCAAGTGTTACTTCAAAGGCGAGCACAAGTGCTGCTGCTCTCTCAAACACCAGCAAATCTGCTCAGATCTTCCGTCAAACACTTCTATCTTCTGGCGTGCTTGCTAAGTACATTCAGACTCAGACGCTGAATGTAACTCCGAACTATGTGTATTCACCCAACGGCACCTCCAAGATCTCTGGATACCAGGCCACGCAACAATTCACAGTAACTATTCGCAACGCAGCTAATGCTGGTGCAATCGTCTCTGCGGCCCAGAACGCAGTGGGCAATCCATTGCAGGTCAACGGAACTTCCTCGTATGTATTTGACGAGAGCGCAGCGGAGGTAACTGCCCGTGCGAGCGCCATCAAAATCGCAAAGGCAAAGGCGGAAAGCTACGCCACTCTTGCTGGCGCAAAGCTCGGAAGGATTCTGACAATCGATGAGACGGTTCAGAACTCCGGTCCACAACCTGTCGTGATGGCCATGGCCAAGTCAGATGCCGCGGCCACCACTCCAGCGCAGATCGACCTTGGAACGCAGGATGTCACGGTCACCGTTACGACACAGTGGTCCATCAAGTAAGTTAAAAGCATCTAAAAGCCCTAAGAATCCACGATTCTTAGGGCTTTTTACTGGTTTTGATAGAGGGCTACTCTCCGATACCCTTAGCCTTCGCTTCTAGTCCCCATCGTCTAGAGGCCTAGGACATCGCCCTTTCACGGCGGTAACACGGGTTCGAACCCCGTTGGGGGCACTCTCGCCAACTGGGAACGGTTGGGGAGCGCAGTAAGCGAAGTAGTACAGCTAACTTATGAAAATAAGTTTGGCCCAGTAGCGCAGTTGGTTAGCG
>CAIMNT010000027.1 GCA_903842855.1 uncultured Actinomycetes bacterium | reverse complement strand
TGATGTGCTGCCCAGTATTGGTTCGAAAGAAGTAGTTGCTAATCTCCCTGCCCAATTGGAAGCGTCAACTGTTCTCTATCCAAATGTTGCATATCCAACCTACTTAGTCGGAGCGTTGCTCGCAAAAGCGGAGCATCACCCCGTCGGGTTTGATGCAGGGCAATGGCCCAGTGCGGATTTAGTGTGGATCAACTCACCCTCCAACCCCACAGGTCGCATAGCTCCTGTTCAAGAGTTGGAAGATGTAATCACCTACTCACGTCGCACACGCGCGGTCATCGCTAGCGATGAGTGCTACTTCAATTTTCCTTCTTCAACACACAGCGCTCAACCAATCTCTATCTTGAAGGTTGCAGATGGCGATAACACAAATCTCTTAGCGATTCACTCACTCTCAAAGCGATCCAACCTCGCGGGCTATCGCGCGGGAATGATCATTGGAGATCCGCTCTTAATTGCGAAAATTCGCGAGATTCGCAAACACGCTGGTCTTTTAGTTCCTGCACCGGTACAGGCGGCGATGGTTGCCGCGCTCGCTGATGAAGTGCATGTTCACGAGCAGGCGTTGCGCTATGCCAAACGTCGCGAAATATTGCGGCCGGCTTTGACTTCACTGGGCTTTACGATCGAACACAGTGAGGCTGGTCTCTATATCTGGTGTACCCGAAATGAGCGAGATTTTGACTCAGTCTCCTTTCTCGCTGAGCTGGGAATATTGGTTACTCCAGGTAGTTTTTATGGCGATGCTGGCAACACATATGTTCGGATTGCGCTGACAGCAACCGATGCCCAGATCGCCGCCGCCGCAGCTCGAATTCTTGGATAAATCGTGAGCGATCAACCATCTATCACCTCCGCGATATTGCTCGTTGGTGGCTTTGGTACCCGTCTTGCTCCACTGACCTTCCAAACTCCTAAACCGATGCTCTCTGTCGCGGGCGTTCCCTTTACCGAGCATCAAATAGTGAAGGCGCGTGCCGCGGGGATAAAAGAGATTGTTTTAGCAACTTCTTACCTGGCAGATGTCTTTGAACCTTATTTTGGCGATGGAGAGCGATTTGGAATTCGCATCTCTTACGCGGTGGAAGAGAGCGCTCTCGGTACAGGTGGAGCAATTGCAAATGCTGCCAAGGCCCTGCAAGGAGACGGAGCGGTCGTAATTTTTAATGGCGATGTGCTCAGTAGCCACGACTTGGAGTCGCAAATGGCTCTGCATATCTCTGCGGGTGCAGATGTCACACTTCATGTGACCGAGGTTCCTGATGCTCGGGCCTTTGGGGTCGTCGAGTTGAGCGGCAATCGCATCTTGACCTTCAATGAGAAGATGGAGAACCCTCCAACAAATATTATTAATGCCGGTTGTTACATATTTAACCGTGCAGTTATTGATGCAATTCCAACTGATCGAGTGGTGAGCGTTGAACGAGAGACCTTCCCAACTCTGCTCGCGCGCGGTTCCACGTTAGTTGGATATTTAGACTCTTCCTACTGGCTCGATATCGGAACTCCCGCCGCCCTGCTCAAGGCGAACGCCGACCTCATCTCAGGGGTAGCTCACTCTCGGGCCTTCGACGAGCTTTTGGCGACGGGGGAGTTCGAGCTTCGTTTTGATTCGTTGATCTCGCGCAGTGCCGAGATAAGCCCCACCGCAATAGTTGAAAGAGGCTCCTTAATCTGCGCTAGCGCCTCCATTGGTTCAGGAGCACGCATTAGCTCGTCATTTATCGCTCCCGGGGCGAGCGTTGGGGCAAATTCCGACCTTACAGAGTCCTTAGTGGCACCCAATACCGCAGTTCCACGTGGATTTATTGCATCTGGCCAATTTTTTGGATTTTCCGAAAAGAAATACTCCCCGCGGACTTGACTCAAGGGGATTACACGCGTGTAATTCACCCAAGCCGTAGTTAAAGCGAGACAGACCGAGTGTCGCACGCTGCGCCAGATAGTTTGAGGAGTATGTATGTCAGATAGCCAGATCGCAGCTCACGGAGAATTTGCAATGGGTGGCCTCACAAACATCGGCAACACCAATTCAGGAAACCCTGATCTCTCCTGGCAGGAGCGCGCTCTCTGTGCCCAGACAGATCCAGAAGCCTTCTTTCCTGAGAAGGGCGGCTCTACCCGAGAGGCAAAGCGAGTCTGCCTCTCCTGTGATGTTCGTTCAGAATGCTTGGAATACGCTCTAGGTCATGATGAGCGCTTCGGTATTTGGGGTGGCCTCTCCGAGCGCGAGCGCCGTCGCCTCAAGCGCCGTTCCGCCTAACGCGTTTATTTTTCTTAACTTGGGTGCCCAGTGATGGCAGCACAGTTATCAACGGCTCATAACGAATCTGAAGTCGATCTCTCTCGCTTCTTCGTCACCGCAATCATCGTTACACATGATGGTGCAGCCTGGTTACCGGAAGTAATTGCCGCGCTCTCATCGCAGACTAGACGAATTGATCGGATCATTGCGGTAGATACTGGCTCAGTTGATATCTCTCCAAAGTTGTTGCGTGCCGCTGGAATTACATACATTCCTGCTGAACGCGATATTGGCTACGGAGATGCAATTGAGATAGCCCTTGAGCAGAGTCCTAAGTTGCTAGATCCGATCGATGAAGCACATGAGTGTTTGTGGTTGATTCATGATGATTGCGCGCCAGCTAAAGATGCTCTGCACTTATTGCTATCAGCTATCGCAGAGCGACCTCAGGTTGTTATTGCAGGTCCTAAATTGTTGGGTTGGTACGATCGAGATCATCTCCTTGAAGCTGGAATTTCGATCGCACCAAATGGTGCACGTTGGACCGGTTTAGAAAGACGCGAACAAGATCAGGGGCAGCATGATGAAATCAGAGAAGTCCTCTCAGTAAGTACGGCAGGAATGTTGGTTCGTCGCGCCGCATTTGAAGAGTTAGGTGGACTCGATCCTAATCTCGCACTTTTTAGAGATGATGTGGATTTAGGGTGGCGCGCGCGAGTCGCTGGGTTTAGCGCTATCTGCGTTGGTCAGGCGAGCGCATTTCATGCCCAAGCCTCCGCGAGTGAACGACGGATCGTAGATGTCTCGGAGGCCTTCCTTCATCGCCCTTTGATGCTGGATAGAAGAAATGCCGCCTACGTCATGTTGGCCAATTCCTCTTGGTGGGCGCTGCCCTGGCTGGTTCTTCAATTGCTGGGTACCAGTCTGCTCCGTGTGGTCTTTGACCTCTTGGCTAAGTTACCCGGCTATGCCGGTGATGAAATTGCTGCAGTAGGACTTTTGCTCATCCACCCCACTGATTTAATTAAGGCGAGAAGGGCTCGGCGCAAAAAACGTCTCTTATCCCCGTCGGTCGTAGAACCCTATATTCCACCACGCGGTAGCCAGATACGCGCTGGGGTTGATCGCGTAACGAGCACCATCTCCCAAAAACTTAGGGGGAGTGTAGATCTCGACCAGGTTGATGATGCTCCGCGTTATTCCGATTTAGGCGTTATGACAGAAGAGTTCGATGAGCCAAATATCCTGCTCTCTTCCAAGAATTCAATTCTGCATGGGGTAGTAAGACGCCCTGATTCTTTGGCACTCATTGCAATATTTATCCTCACGATCATTTCTGCGAGGGCTCGCTTTGGATCGCTCTCCGGTGGAGCCTTAGGTTTCATCCCAACGAGTGGTAGCGATCTGCTTCGAAACTATGCCCAGGCCTGGCACTTAGTAGGCATGGGTTCAGCGGTCGCCGCACCACCGTGGTTGGCGGTGCTTGGATTAGTCACCCTTTTGACCTTTGGCCACCTCTCCCTATTTGTAACCACCCTCTTTTTATTAACTCCGCCGATTGCATTTGTTATTTTTGTCAATGCGCTTCGCCGAGTTGGTGCTTCTCAAGCAACATCTACCTTTGGTGGAGTTGTCTATATTTTCACTCCCTTGCTGTGGAGCGCCCTCAATCAGGGGCGGATAGATGTTCTCGTTCTCTATCTTCTTGCCCCACTTTTTATCGTCATAAAGCCGTTGATGATCAACCTGATTGATATCAGTTGGCGACGGATTTTTTCACAGACTCTTTTAGTGATCTTGGTCTGTACCTTCTCACCGCTCTTGCTTGCGACCTGGTTACTTATTCAAATTTATCTCTTCTTCATCGGCTCTATTCACCTGTACAGATCTGCGGATCGATCTCGCGGTTGGATTGATGTAGTCGAGAGTGAAGCAGCTAAACCAGTCATTCGCCGCTTTGCCGTAATCCTTACCGCATTTCTTTTGACCTTACCGTGGTCGCTCGGCGCACTCATTCATCCGACTCAGTTCTTAGTCGCGCCCGGGATTCCATTGGCAAATGGTGGAGCGGTTGAAACCCTGCTTTCTAATCCAGGTGGAAAAGGCGCACCTCCTTGGTGGATCATCGCCCCCACCGCCCTCTTCGTACTTTTTAGTTTTTTTATCCGATCTATGCGCAGAGCCTCGTTAACCTCG
>CAIMNT010000026.1 GCA_903842855.1 uncultured Actinomycetes bacterium | reverse complement strand
TTCATTTTGCACTGAGACGACTCCACCTTGTGCAGGAGTACCGCCAATTGCAATTGCGCGTCGCAATTGCTCCGCGTTGACATTGCTTAGCCCAATTGCGCCCACATAACCGTGATCTTTAAGTGTTAAAACATTTTCGAATTGTTCCTCGAAAGTTATCGAAGGATCCAAACGATGATGTTGCCAGAGCGGAATCTTGCCGAGCCCCATCTTGGCAGCAGAAGCTTCTACTGCTCTATACAAATAATGCTTAGAAGCGTTACGTCCAGGGATTCCCCACCAGTTATCACCTTTGGCCCTTGTGATTCCACCTTTGGTAGCGATGACAATCTTTGACTTCTGCTCGGGAGTGGCAACCCATGTTCTAAATGCTTCTCCAACGATTCTCTCGTTATGGCCCATCGCATTCCACGCTGGAGCGTAGATATCTGCGGTATCGAGTAGTTGAACGCCCGCATCCAAAGCTGCATGAATTACGCCGATGGCTGCTTGTCGATCATCGAGTATCCACTTGTTGCGCTCTGTAGCCATTGATAAAGGCATGCATCCGAGTCCAACGGCGGTTACTTCATAGGGTCCAAGGGTGCGAGTTAAAGTCATATGGAGACTTTAGCGTCAATCACAGAACAATGGTGGTTGAAGTTATTGGAAGAGGAAGATGCGAAACGATTATTACCGTCTTCGCTCTAAGTTTTTCACTTACCTTTATGGAAACTCGATTGACCATCTCAGTATCTAAGAATTCATAAGGTTCATCCATTATGAAAACAGGTGTATCGCGAAGTAGGAGTCTGGCCAATTTCAACCGTTGCTTTTCGCCACCTGAAAAGTTGTAGCCCTGAGCACCTATCATGGTGTTAAGTCCTTCGGGGAGAGCAGAAACAAAATCGTCCAACTCAACAAACTTAAGCGCATCAAGTAATTGTGAATCTGAAGCCTCTGGATTTCCAATCTTGAGATTCTCACGGATTGATGTGCCGAAGAGGTAATCATCTTGTAGCAAGGTGGAGATCGAGTTGCGATTGCTCGCCGCTAGTGGTTCACCATTGAAATCTATCTCTCCGCTATAAGGCAGAAAGCCGAGTATTGCATTGATAATGGAAGATTTTCCTGTGCCCGATCTGCCGGTGATGAGCAGTGTTTGACCAGGTTCTGCTGCACCCGATATTTCATGTGTATGTGCGCCCTCAAGGATTGGTCGAAGTTTGCGAAATTCAAGAACCGCTCTGTGTGGAATTACTGCATCAATTGATGAAGTTGACGGAACATCTTCCAACAGAGGTTCGAGGTTATTGATCGCACCTTGCACCTGACGTAGTTGCGAGAATGCCGCTGGGAGTGTGCTCAAGCCATCGAACATCGCAAGTGGGACAAGAGCAATTACCGCGACATTAATCCCGGCGAGATGGTGTGACAAGGCCGCATCGGCGGCAAACCAGAGCGAGATAACCACCGCAGATCCTAGGGATATGTAGTACGTGGCAGCTGCGAAACCTGAGCGGAGGCCATTTCTGGCTTCAACTTTTGCAATTTCATTCTGCGCACTCTCTATTTGAGTTAGCAGTTCATCGCCGAAATTGAATACCAGAGATTCAGGAGCAGATTCTGCAATCTGCATAATTTGATCGAAGAGATCGCTCTCATGATTACGAGTATCAGCTTTGCTTGAAGCTAACATGGCGAGAATTGGGATAAGGAGCGCGGCGGCTAAAAATATAACCGTGATCACTTCTCCGCAGGCGG
>CAIMNT010000025.1 GCA_903842855.1 uncultured Actinomycetes bacterium | reverse complement strand
TAGAAGCCTTCAAGTGAAGCGAGCGAGGAGAGTTTAAAGAGATTTCCGAGTCCCTCGTTGTTCTCTGCCAGCAAGGTCATATGCGTATATGCGCCTCCTCCGGAGACATCATCTTCGCCACCCTGCGCCCATTGCACACGCTTCTTATCAAATCTACTCTCGGGAGCGACATAGGCTTCAATGCCTATGATCGGTTTGACACCGACTTTGCGAGCTTGCTTATTAAATTCAAAGGCGCCAAAGACATTTCCGTGATCAGTAATCGCAATCGCCGGCATCTCCTGGCGCGCAACTTCTTTTACTAATTCTTCAACGCGCGCTGCACCATCCAACATCGAATATTCGGTGTGGACGTGAAGATGGACGAAATTGGATTTCTGCGACACGGTTAGCGAGATTACTACTGCGGCTAATTCTGACGGCTATTTTGCTCAAGCGCGCTGAGTGAGCGTGTCAGGTCTTCGGGGTATTCGGAGGCAAAAGAGAGGTACTCCCCCGTAATCGGGTGGGTAAATTTGAGTTCACGAGCGTGCAACCAGGGGCGATGGATGTTTAATCGGTCGGCGATGGTGTGATCTGCGCCGTATGTGAGATCCCCTACAAGGGGGTGGTGGAGCGCGGCGAAGTGCACTCGGATCTGGTGAGTCCTGCCTGTCTCAAGTTCGATCTCGAGAAGTGAGACTGCTGGGAAAAGTTCGAGCGAGGTGTAATGAGTTATTGATGGCTTTCCATCTGCTACGACTGCAAAGCGGTAATCCTCACGCGGGTGGCGATCAATGGGAGCATCAATAGTTCCTTGTGAAGGATCCATATGGCCTTGGACCATCGCGTGATAGACCTTGGTGACGGTGCGATCTCTAAATTGATCTTTAAGGCCAGAGTAGGAAGCTTCATCCTTTGCAATAACCATCAGGCCAGTCGTTCCAACGTCTAAACGGTGAACCACGCCTTGACGCTCTGCCGCACCACTGGTCGAGACGTTATATCCCGCAGCAATTACTGCGCCAATGACAGTGGGTCCCTGCCAACCTGGACTCGGGTGAGCCGCAACTCCAGCCGGTTTGTTAATCACTATGACATGGTCATCGTTGTAAACAACTTCTAGCCCGGGCACAGGAGTTGGAGTCAGTTGTGGCGCGCTCTTTGCAGGAGGCATCAAAACTTCAAGTACATCTGCCGTTGAGACCTTGTCAGATTTGGTGACAGCCTTGCCATTGCGAAAGATCTCTTCGCTCTCGATAAGGGTTACCACGGTGGAGCGAGACAATCCCAACATTCGAGCTAGCGCCGCATCCACCCGTTCTTGATCCAGGCCCTCGGGAATCGAGATCACCTTTAACTCACGTTCAGGGAACGTCATGACGGGACCTCGGTTTCACATCGTTAGCAAGCAGAATCGCAATTGTTATCGCAGAGATAACAATAGAGGTATCGGCCAGATTAAATATGGGCCAATGCGGCAGGCGGAGCCAATCCACCACTGCCCCGTGTAGAAGGTAGGGAGGACGGAAAGTTCTGTCATACAGATTGCCGCATATTCCTCCCAAGAGAAAACCAAGTGCAATCCCCCATGCCTTTGAGGTGATGGACCCAGCAAAGATGGCGATCGCAAATACGGCTAGAAAGGAGAGTAGTGATAGAAAAATCGTTGCGCTCTGGGCCAGGCTAAAGGCTGCTCCAGTATTTGAAGTCAATTGAAACTCTAGAAAAGAACCGATTATCTTCCTGGGGCTACTGGAGAGCGAGCGCAGCGCCCATGACTTAGTAGCACTATCAAGGGCAATAACTAAAACGGCAACGATAACGAGAGCTTTAACTGCACTGCGATGAGGTGCTGAATTAATCAGCGTCGTTCCTCTTTCTGCTTGCAGACCATGCAAAGAGTTGCGCGAGGAAATACTTGTAAGCGGGCTTTACCAATAGCGTTTCCGCACTCTTCGCAGCGACCGTATGTTTTATTGTCGATCCGCTCGATAGCGCGCTCTGTCTGCAAGACCATATCGCGCGCGTTATATACGAGCGACATCTCATGTTCGCGTTCAAAGGTCTTCGTGCCAGCATCGGCTTGATCATCTCCCGCTCCAACTCCCGCAGCAGAGATCAAATCTTCCATCTCGCCCTCAGCTTCACTGAGTTCAGATCTCAATCGAACCAATTCTTTTGCAAGTTCTGAGCGCATCGCCTTTAACTCTGCCGCAGTCCAAGGATTTTCATTCTCGTTAACGACAAGTGGAGCTGGAGCGCCTTTAATGGGTTTAAGAGTGTGCTTGCTCTTGCCGCTCTTCACAGGACGTGGTGGAGGTGTCATCACCAGGCGACGTTCTTCAATAACTACCTCTGGTCCAGTATTTACTTCGCGAGGTGTAACAGTGATTGTTGTCGAGTCACCTGTTGTAGTACTTTGTAATTTTGCTGGAAATGGTTTCGCCGGCACCTTCTTGGCGGGCGCTTTCTTGGCCAAGGTTGGCTTGACGATATTAGGAGAGCGCGCAGCAACCTTCTTTGCAGGGGTTGCCTTCTTAACAGGTGTTGCAGGAGCTTTCTTGGCTGGCACGGTTTTCACTGCTTTCTTTGCCGCTAGTTTGTTCTCCACTGGCTTTTTAGCAGGTGGAGCCTTTTTAACCGTGCTCTTGGAAGCGGCGATCTTTTGCTGGGTAACTTTTTTAGTGGCGCTCTTAGTTGGGGCAGTTTTGACCGAGGCAGGGGCCTTCTTGGCGGGCGCCTTCTTTGACGTAGGTGTCATATCGATAGCCACTTCTCAATCATTAGTACACATCTTAAGTTCAGGCTCTGCGCCAGCACGGGGGTGGAGTGGCCACCTAGGTGAGTTGCCCGCGAGCGAGAAGGCTAGAGCGAAGAGCGCGGAATTACCAACTTCGCCGCGCTAGACTCACGCTTTCACCTGAACTAAGGGGTAAATCTTCAACGATTACCCAGTTCCAAGAGTTGATTGCGAGGGTTCGAGATGGCGTCGCCAGGGTCTCACACTTTTAGGAGCCTGCCCGCCCAGATTGACCTCCCAGCAACCGAGCACCAGATTCTCGCCTTCTGGGAAGAGCAGGATATCTTCGCCAAGAGCGTCACTGCCCGCGATGGAGCGCCGAGCTGGACCTTTTACGAAGGGCCACCAACTGCAAATGGCTCCCCTGGAACCCATCACATTGAGGCACGTGTCTTTAAAGATCTCTTCCCGCGCTATCAGACCATGAAGGGCAAGCAGGTCATCCGTAAGGCAGGTTGGGATTGTCATGGGCTTCCCGTTGAGATCGCTGTCGAGAAAGAGCTTGGATTCACTGGCAAAGGCGATATTGAAAAATATGGAATCGCCGCCTTCAACGAAAAGTGCCGCGAGTCGGTGCAACGACATGTAGGTGAATTCACCTCCATGACCCGTCGCATGGGTTTTTGGGTTGATTTCGATGAGGCTTACTGGACCATGTCTCCCGAATATGTTGAGAGCGTCTGGTGGTCATTGCAACAGATCTGGAAGAAAGGTCTTCTAGTTCAGGATCATCGCGTTGCCCCATACTGCCCGCGATGCGGCACTGGATTATCAGATCATGAGTTGGCACAAGGTTATGAGACCGTCACAGATCCATCGGTCTATATCCGTTTTCCAGCAACCTCTGGAGCAATCGCTGAATTAGGTGCCTCCTTCCTCGTCTGGACGACTACTCCGTGGACTCTCGTCTCTAACACGGCGATCGCAGTCAATCCCAAGGTTGAATATCAAGTCTGTGAAATTCCTAGCGGCGAAGGTAGCGAGCGATTAGTAATCGCCTCGAATTTGGCACACATACTTGGTGAAGATAGAAGAGTTCTGGCCACTTTTCTTGGCACTGAACTCGAGCACATCACCTACCAGCGTCCGTTAGATCTCATCGAAATTCCCGATTCGCACTTCATCGTGTTAGCGGATTACGTAACAGTCGAAGATGGAACTGGGTTGGTTCATCAATCTCCGGCATTCGGCGCCGATGACTTATTGGTCTGCCGACGCTACGGACTTCCTGTTGTAAATCCCATGGCTCCAGATGGAACATTCCTGCCAGAAGTTCCGTTGGTCGGTGGAATCTTCTTTAAAGAGGCGGATAAGGTTCTTGTGCGTGAACTGAAATCTCGCGGCGTTCTCTTCCGCCAACTCCAATTTGAACACTCCTACCCACACTGTTGGCGCTGCCACACCCCGCTGATGTATTACGCACAACCTTCGTGGTACATCCGAACTACCGCCATTAAAGATCAATTGATCGCTCAAAATGCCAAGACTGACTGGCATCCCGAGACTATCAAGACGGGCCGCTTCGGTGATTGGCTTGAGAACAACATCGATTGGGCGATATCCCGCAATCGCTATTGGGGCACCCCGCTTCCACTCTGGCGCTGCCCAGAAAATCACCTCCATTGCGTCGGTTCACTCGCCGAACTTTCGGAACTTGCCGGCAAGGATGTAACAGCTACAGATCCGCATCGTCCCTTTGTCGACGACATAACCTTTGCTTGTCCTGAATGTTCACAGACCATGACCCGCGTAAGCGAAGTGATCGACTGTTGGTACGACTCGGGGGCCATGCCTTTTGCGCAATGGGGTTATCCTCACAAAGAAGGTTCAGAGCAAGCGCTGGCTGATGCATACCCAGCAGATTTTATTGCAGAAGCGATCGACCAAACTCGAGGATGGTTCTATACATTAATGACCATCGGTACTTTGGTTTTTGATGAATCCTCTTATAAAACGGTCCTCTGCTTGGGACATATTCTCGATAAAGATGGTCGCAAGATGAGTAAACATTTAGGCAACGTTCTTCAACCAATCCCCCTTATGGATCAGCATGGAGCAGATGCTGTGCGTTGGTACATGCTCGCCGCGGGTTCGCCGTGGAGCGCTAGACGCGTTGGGCACGAAGCGCTCTCTGACGTTGTCAGAAAAACTCTGCTGACCTATTGGAATACCGTCTCATTCTTCAGCTTGTATGCACACGCGGCGCAATTCGAGATTTCAATTGACGCTCCTGCATCCCAGGTAACAATGGATCGATGGATCATCTCTGAACTCAGCACTCTCATCTCTAAGGTAGATGAAGCTTTTGCTGCATTTGATTCCCAAGAAGTTGGACGCCTCCTAGCGACATTTATCGACGATCTCTCGAATTGGTATGTGCGCAGATCCCGACGTCGCTTCTGGGATGGTGATGCAAAAGCCCTGCAGACCCTCTTCACCTGTCTCAAGACCCTTACTCAACTCATGTCACCGATGGTCCCGTTTATCACGGAGCATGTATGGCAGACACTTATCAGAGTTGGGGAACCAAGCGCAGCGCAATCTGTGCATCTTTCCTCATTCCCTGTCGCGAATGCAACGTCGATCGATACTCCTCTTTCTAACTCCGTCGCGCTCTCTCGCCGATTGGTAGAACTAGGACGTGCTGCGCGTGCGGAATCTAAGTTGAAGATTCGCCAACCACTTGGTCGAGCGCTTGTGGCCGCTTCTGGATGGGCTCAGATGGATCAAGAGATTCGCGAACATATCCAAGATGAACTCAATGTCCTGCGCATCGACCTACTCTCTGATGAGAGTGAAGGGTTGGTAAGCATCTCTATCAAGGCTAATTTCCGCTCCATAGGTGCGCGCTATGGCGCCGACGTGCAGGCTATTGCTTCTGCGATCACGGCAAGCGATGCCGCGCCACTTGTAACGGAACTTCGTCGAGCCGGTAGTTACACACTTGCTTATGGGGTTACACCTGGAGAGAAAAGTGCAGTACTCACAGCTGACGATTTGGTAATTACCGAGACCCCTAAAGAAGGTTGGTCGGTTGCCAGCCATGGAGGTGAGAGCGTCGCACTAGATCTAACTTTGACACCTGCCTTGTTACAAGCTGGTCTCATGCGTGAAGTAATCCGCACAATTCAAGAGCAAAGAAAGAATTCGGGCTTCGACATCAGCGATCGCATTCATGTGCGTTGGAACTCTTCGGCCGAGGTAGGCGCAGCTATCGCACACTATGAAGTACAAATTGCCGAGGAAGTTCTTGCGCTCTCAATCACCCAGGATATAACGCTCTCTAATTTTGAAACCGAGATCGGTCTTGCGCTCTCGCTTACTAAGGTGTGATCGCTCTCTTTTTAGTGAATGCGGTGAGCGAACGAGATTAATATCTCGGTGATGAAGAAGATCAGCAAGAAAGAGATATCAAGTGCGACTGCTCCCAGACGCAGTGGTGGGATAAATCTGCGCGCAAAGCGAGTAACTGGATCGGTAATCGCATAGACCAATTCGGCGATGGCAAGAATGATTCCCTGCGGTCGCCAAGAGGGAGAGAAGGTTCGCACTAAATCTAGAACCACCCTCGCAAAAAGGGAGAGAATAAATAAATTAAGAACGAAGACGAGAATCGAACCAATGGCACTCATTTAAATACTCCTACTGTAGGCAAGTGAAATCAGCTCTGATTGAAGAAACTGGCTTCCGCCGCCGCAGTCTTGTTCTCAGTACTAACTCGAACATTTGCTGGAGTAAGCAAAAAGACCTTGGATGTCACGCGCTCGATGCTTCCATGTAATCCGAAGACCAAGCCCGATGCAAAATCAACAAGTCGCTTGCGCTCTGACTCGTCCATATCGGAGAGGTTCATCAGCACAGGCTGACCGACGCGATAACGTTCACCGACAGTGCGGGCCTCGTTGTAAAAGCGGGGATGAATCGTGAAGATCTGGTCCATGATTGGCAGCGCCTCCTGTACAGGGGCAAAGGTTGGAGCAGGGGCACTCGCTGCGACGCTGCGGGCCGACGCAGGAATCGGATTGAAAGTAGGGCGAGGGCTCTGGTTGACAGAGCGAACGCTGCGCTGCGGAGTCTCGACAGGGGTAAATTCCTGTTGCTCTTCCTCTTCATCGACTAAGCCGAGGTAATTTGCTGCCTTCTTGAATACATTAGCCATGGGTCAATTTTAGGCTGGAAGTACACGAGAACCGAGGATTGAACTGCCGATACGAAGATGTGTCGCTCCCGCCG
>CAIMNT010000024.1 GCA_903842855.1 uncultured Actinomycetes bacterium | reverse complement strand
TAAAGCGGGCTGGCCAACGTATTAAGCCAGCGTTAATCCGACGTGGAAAGGGAGCCTTATCGATCAGGCACAGTTCAAAACCCGCTGCGGGGACTAAGTTAACTTCGACGCCTTCAGCGGTTCCTAAAAATGTAAATTCGGTTTCAGGGCTGTTAACCCGTAGCCAACTAGCAACCGCTAGCGCCGGTTCAACATGTCCAGCCGTTCCAGCTCCGGCAAGCACTATCCGGGTCATCTCAACCTCGCTTGCGCGCTGTGATCGCCGCGCGAACTCGCGGATCGCGACGCGAAACATTAAGAACAAATCCAATTCCTAGGAAGTTGGCAATCAGCGAGGAACCACCATAACTAATAAATGGAAGGGTCACTCCTACGACGGGTAGAACCCCAATAACTGAGCCCACATTGATTATTACCTGCATCGCAATCCAGGCGCCGATTCCAGCACATGCATACCGTGAGAAGAGATCTCTCGTCTGCATCGCGGTACGGAAGATGCCGTATATAAGGGCGATAAAAAGAAGGAGCACTACAAGCGTTCCCAGTAAACCAAGTTCTTCGCCGATTACTGCAAAGATAAAATCGGTGTGCGCCTCAGAGAGATTGCCCCATTTTTGTCTACTTGCACCTAACCCCACTCCAAAGAATCCTCCACTTGCCAGACCCATCACCGAGTGGGCGGGTTGCCACCCAGCAAGTTTGTAAACAGAGGGAGCAAAAGGATTGAGAACCGCGGCAAATCGATGCAGGCGATATGGCGCGATTGCAACGAGCGCGACGACTCCACCAATTGCTACTGCACCCATAAAGATAAAGTGGCGGAGCGGCAATCCGCTCACAAAGAGCATGACCGAAACTATTCCAAGAATTATGACAGTGGTTCCCAGGTCTCCACCCTTAAGGATGAGGACTAATAAGGGAATGGTTCCGGAGAGCACAAAAGCAATGTGGCGCCCCGCGGAACGCACAACAACGGTCTCATCAAACTTTCTCAGCTGTCCTGCGGCCCACAAGATCAAACCCAACTTGGCAAACTCCGAAGGTTGCATCGTGAATCCAGCGAAGTGAATCCAGTTTGTATTGCCATTGACAGTTAATTTGATGCCAGGCACAAGGGGTAGACATAACGCGAGAAGAGAGAGAACGAGTGAGTAGCGAGTTAACGCCTCCCACACACGAGGCCTCCAATTTGAAACAAGTAGAACCGCAAGGATTGAGATCCCAAAAAAGATAAGTTGCCTAAAAAATATTGAATAGGTGGAGCCCGATTGCTGTAGTGATACAACACTGGAGGCCGATAAGACCATAACGATGCCGAGCGCGGAGAGAAAGGTGAGAGCTCCTAAAATCATGTAATAAGGGGCATCGGGGCGCTGCAAATAATTGGAGTATTTCTGGCGGCGAGTAGATGGTTTAGCGCTCATCGGCCCACCACCTCACGAACCATGGAAACAAATTTCTCACCGCGATCGGCGTAGTCGCGAAATTGGTCCATCGATGCGCATGCCGGAGCCAGGAGAACTGTGTCTCCAGAAACTGCTAGCTCTTTAGCCTGCTTCACAACTTCACGCATCAGATCTTCAGAGTCTCCCGAGAAAGGCATAATAAAGTAAGGAATAGTAGGTGCATGCTTTGATAGCGCTGTCGCAATAATCGGTGCATCTTGTCCGATAAGAATTGCGGCCTTTATTCGCAGCGCGCAACGTTCAATAAGTGGAGCCATCTCTGCGCCTTTTGCCAGGCCACCTGCGATCCAGATCGATGAGATATGCGAGAGCAAAGCAGCAGCTGCGGCGTGGGGATTGGTCGCCTTGGAATCATTTACCCAGGCGATTCCATCGTGCTCTAAAACGAGTTCAAGTCGATGGCGATCCAACGTGAAATTCTTGAGTCCAGTTCTAATTTCATCATGAGAGATTCCGATTGCCAGGGCCAGCCCTGCCGCGGCCATCGCATTTGAAACATTATGTGGCACGGTGGGGTGAATATCGGAGAGCTCGGCAAAATCAATAGCGATGGTTGGATCTGCTGTGAAAGCACGATCAATCAGGAGATTTTCGACTAAGCCAAGTTCACCTGGCTGTGGAGTATCTAGGTAATAGAAAACTTTCTTGCCACCCCACGCGGATGATCGAAGAACGCTCTCGCTATCCTCCCCATTAATAATGGCAACTGAGCTTGCCGAGAGAAGCTTCAGTTTTGCGGTCGCATATTTATCGAACGATCCATGCCAATCAATGTGGTCTGGAGCAATATTAAGTAGAGCCACAGCTTCATAACTCGGTAGCGAACTCCATTCCAACTGGAATGATGAAAGTTCCAGCGCCAGGAAGTCGTAATTCTCGCCCGAGACTAATACTGAGATAACAGGCTCCCCTACATTCCCGCAAGCCACTCCTGACTGGGAGCTGTAATCAAAGATCGACTGCACCATCTGAACAGTGGTGGTCTTCCCGTTTGTACCTGTTAAAGCGATCCACTTCTGGTGTGGAGCGACAACTTCTTTAACTTTCCATGCGAAATCAATCTCACTGAGGAGTTCGGCACCTGTATTGCGCAGCGCTTCCACCACGGGGTGATCGACTTTCCAACCCGGTGAAATGATTGCCAGGTCGTAACCCTTATCAACCGTCCGCAGCGCATTAGGCGCTTTCTCATCAAATAAATCTGCGCTTACCCCACGTGTGACTAGAAAATCCAAGACCGCAGAACCTGTTACCCCAGCGCCAACTACGGCGATCTTCTGGTTGGCAAGATCTTCTAGGAAATTCATTTAGGAGCTCACCCACTGCGCGTAGAAGAGTCCAAGACCTACGGCAACACTCAAACCCGCAATGATCCAGAAGCGAATCACGATTGTAACTTCTGCCCACCCCAACAACTCAAAGTGATGCTGCAGTGGCGCCATGCGAAAGACTCGTTTACCACCAGATGCTTTGAAATAGAGAGTTTGGATAATCACCGACATCGTGATGATTACAAATAAGCCGCCAAGTACTGCGAGCAAC
>CAIMNT010000023.1 GCA_903842855.1 uncultured Actinomycetes bacterium | reverse complement strand
TGGCTGCGAAAGATGGAGAATTTCGGGAAAAAAGAACTAGTAGCAGTAGAGAATTACACTATCGAGCACATTCTTCCTCAGAATCCAAACCTTTCCGTTGAATGGAAAAATGACTTAGGTGATAATTGGGAAGAGATACAAGCCAAATATCTTCACACTTTAGGTAACCTCACTTTAACTGGCTATAACAGTGAGTACAGCGATAAACCTTTCAAGGAAAAGAAATCGATGAAAGGTGGATTTTTGCAAAGTCCCCTCACGCTAAATGAAAAGGTGCGCGAGGCAGAGGTTTGGAACGAATCAGCAATTCTTGAACGAGCAGCATTCCTATCTAAGCGAGCGATTGAGATATGGCCTCGTTTTGAAGTAGATGCTGGAACGTTGAAGAAGTTCGAAGCAGTCAAAAGCGCAGCCTCTAATTACACACTGGCAGACCATCCGAATCTGGAACGTCAAGAAGTTAGAGCACTATTTGATGCGCTGAGAGC
Organism: uncultured Actinomycetes bacterium; assembly: GCA_903842855.1. Lineage (GTDB taxonomy): Bacteria > Actinomycetota > Actinomycetes > Nanopelagicales > Nanopelagicaceae > PALSA-747. The sequence continues at coordinate 1,557 of CAIMNT010000023.1, read as the reverse complement.
AGAAGTTCTCGCACTTGATTCAAACATTTCGGAGACAGTTCTGAAGTATTACATCGCATTTAAGGCTGAGACCAATTTTGTCGACGTAATTCCCAAGGCTCGCTGGCTTCGACTCTCACTTAATTTGAAATTCTCTGAAATAGATGACCCTCGAGGAATAGCCACGGACGTTACAGGTAAGGGCCGCTGGGGTAATGGCGATGTGTCCATTAACTTCAAAAAGATTGATGAATTGCCTTATGTAACTGGGCTAATCAAGCAGTCTTTATCAAAGCAATTGAGTAATGGCTGAAAGAATAAATTACTGCTCCGAAAAGCATTCATGCTTGATTGAACCACCAATAGCAGGGAACCACTCCTCACAGTCTTGGCATTTGAAATTGATTCCAGAGCCATCTGAGATGAATCGATTGTGGTATTTCTCAGAATCTTTGTAGAAGTCTGTTGAACAAGTGATGCACTTGTAGTCAGGCATATCGTCCGAAACCAGGCACCCACCAATTACATACTTAGTAGTGTCTGGCTCTTCGCTCGGCATCCCATAGAGGTAACTGCGGACTCCGTCGATTGATTTACATAAAGGGCATTTCTTCATTACTCCAAGATAGCTTCGCCCACTGACAGAAAACTTGTCCACGATTTTGCCCTTGTTAGATGGTACGCACGAGGTATGCATTTTTCAGGCCTCCTGGCTTTAATTGCAGGAACAGCTGTAAAATTCAGACTCTAAGACACAACTTCATACGAATAACTGTGCCCCGAGTGGGGGTCGAACCCACACTGGGAGGATTTTAAGTCCTCTGCCTCTGCCATTGGGCTATCGGGGCTCAATAACTGGTTTATGCGTGGTGGAGTCTACTAGGTGATTTCTAGAGGTTTTTCACGCATTTTTTGATGACATCATCGAGCATCTTTTCAGTCAATTTACCCGTGAATGTATTTTGCTGACTTGGATGGTAGCTACCGATAATCAACCGTTTCATTCCATCACTTCCCACAAAAGTGAAGGAATTTCCGTGACCAAATTTCGGACGAGGTTTTGGAAGGGTTTCCCCCATTTCTGCCAGAGTTGAATAGATCTGCGTCCATGCAAGATTTCCTAAGGCAAGAAAAGTTTTTACAGTCGGCATCAGTAATTCAATTTCATTAGTGAAAAATGGAGCGCAGGTTGCTTTCTCTTCCGTGGTTGGTTTGTTATCGGGCGGAGCACATCTGACTGCACAAAGAATGCGAGTATCTACTAACTCCTGTCCATCATTCTTCGAGGTACTTGTTGCTATCTTTGCAAGCTTTGCTTTATGAAGCGCGCGGTAGAGCCAGTCACCTGATTGATCGCCGGTAAATACTCGGCCAGTTCGATTTGCGCCGTGGGCACCCGGTGCAAGACCAAGGATGATGAGTTTGGCATCTGTAGGTCCAAAACCTGGAACAGGTTTACCCCAGTACTTTTCATTTTCATAGGCTTTCCGTTTTACAACGGCGACTTCTTCACGCCACTCAACGAGCCTTGGACATTTCTTACATTTAACAATTGCTGAATCAAGTAGGTCTAACGAT
>CAIMNT010000022.1 GCA_903842855.1 uncultured Actinomycetes bacterium | reverse complement strand
TGAATCAAGACCGACGACATCTTCGCGGCCCTGCACCATGGACTTCCACCATTGGCGCTTCACATTGTTCTTAAGCTCGACTCCAAGTGGGCCGTAATCCCAGGCAGCGCGAAGTCCGACGTAAATCTCTGAGGATGGATAGACAAATCCGCGACGCTTCGCGAGGCTAACAATGGTTTCTAAACGATCTGCGGCCATGAGTGCTCCTTTATTCCGGCTGGCTGTCGGCTGTCTTGCTGGTCGCAAGGTTGCCTAGTTTACCGCGATAAGTCACTCTTAATGATCGAGAAGATGGCATCATCTGTGACTTCGCCCAAATTGAGGAAGTTACGGCGAAGTTCGCCCTCTAGGCTAAAACCAGCCTTTTCTGCCGCTCGACGCGATGAAAGGTTCTTTACATCGGTGCGTACTTCTATCCGCTCAAAACCATATTCTTCAAAGAGGAACTCGACTAGCTGGCGCAAAACGGTGGGTATAACGCCAGTACCCCGGCTAGCTGCAAAAGCGCCGTAACCGATCTCTGTCCGCTTGAACTTCCATTCGGTGTGGTGACAGGCGATCATTGCGACCGGCGTGCCATCTCTTTCGACTACCCAATTAATTCCAGAACCATCGAGCTTGAAACGGCTCATGCGTTGCAGAGTTGCTTCGAAATCCTTCTGTTCGTAAGGAAAAGGAAATCCCATCCATTGCGCGAAGGCTTCATCGTTGAAAGTAGAGACCGCCCACTCGCTATCTTCCTTGCATAAGGGTCGCAGATCAAACTCTCCAAATTTCAATGTGGAATGAGTAAACCGGCGCATGCGCTCTTTCGAATTCATCTGCCAGTTTTGAAAATACTCGAGCACTTGAAAACCGATTGCGGTGTAGAGCGATTGACCCGGATCCGAAGATTGCAGGACAACCGTCTCATCTCCTTCAGATGCATGCTTGGCAAGTGCCCAGCGCATCAACTCATTGCCATAACCCTTTTTCTGGTGCTCACTCAGAGTGGCGGTTGCAAAACAGGAGAGAAACTTTCCTGTGCGAATAAATTGAGTCGTACTGACCGGCTGATCGCCATCGAAGAGCAGATATCGGAAGGAGGTGTGCGACTCGGGAAATGGATCGTCATAGTCGCGATCGGCATCTCGTGGTCTTTTAAAACCATCGCTCAAAATTTCTTGAGCCAGCTTTAGCTCTTCACGACTATTAACTAATGTAACTGTTAAACCAGCTCTGAGCGTGTGCTGATCTCTGGCAGGGTCCAAGGTGTAGATCATTGTGGGACTTGCCCCATCATTGGTGTAACCCTTTGCAATGAGTGAGCTGGCATGTTCTAAGCCCGGTCCTCCCAATTTCACATAATGGGGCAGGTTGGCTTCATAAAATGGTTCCAACAATCGCTCGAAGAGTTCAGGATCGGCGTTGTAGATTGCTAGCCGATTTGAATAAGGATTTTCTAACCCTGAGATGGACCAATGACAATTGGCTTCATGCCCAACTCGAAATCCAGAACCATTCTCCGCTAAATAATCATAAGAGCGATAAAAGAGATCTCGGATAGTCTCTAGATCGTGCATCAAGCGCCGCCCGCCACCACAGCCCACATGATCAAGACTCCAGCAATAGTTGCAAGTAAGGTCCAGCGAGATGGATGACGAGAATGTGCCTCAGGCAAAATATGCGAGGTCGCGATGTAAATAACGAATCCGGCGAAGAGCGCTAGGTAGAGCGCGATCCAGTTGCTACCAAAAGCTACATACGAACCAACAGCGGCTCCACTAATGCGCCCAATTGCATCGACGATGAGCAGCGCGCGAGCCTTCTTAGTCCACATCTTCTCCTTGATGAGGAAGGTGACCGTGTTCAGTCCATCGCTAAATGCGTGCACCATGATTGCGGCAAAGACTGCTAGCCCGAGCGAGCCAGAGACTCGAAAAGCTGCGCCGACCCCGAGACCATCTGCAAATACATGGCCAGCCATCGCTAGTGCTGCCAAGCGACCGGCATGGTGGGTATGGTCATTGTCGTGGTGCGAGTCATAGGGCTCGTGTGTTGCAAACCATCGCTCCGAAAAATGCAGAATTAAAAAGCCCAGGACAATCGCCAGTCCAACGGAGCGCACTCCCCCAAAGTGGGTGGGGTTCTCTTCGAAGACCGATGGGATAAGGTCGAAGAAGACCAGGCCGAGCATGAGCCCAGCTGCCAGACCCAAGATGATGTGTGTTCGATCTCGAACTCTCACCGCAAGAAATCCGCCCAGCGTTGTCGCAACCGATGTAAGTGCGGCGAGCAGCAGGGCTTTATGCATGCGGTGAGTCTACTTCAAAGAGCTCCTGGCTTATCCGAAGGTGAAGGTGAAGGCTTGGGTGCCGTTGTTTTCGAAGGTGAATTTCAACGTGCCATCAGAGGGCGTAGTTCCACTATCAAAGATGTTATACAAGCGATCCGAGTCAAGGGTTATTACTCCATTCACGACATCACTTGCAGCGAACTTGCCAACAAGAGGTTTGCCGTCATAGGTGACATCCACCTTGTTAGTCGCCCCCTTGCTGGGGTTGAGGATGAGATAGACCTTCGATGCCTGGAAGTGCTCGGTTAAGGAAGCACCCTTCGTTGCTTGCGCATACTCAGGTGCAATCGTCCAGTCGCCACCGAAAGCAAAATGATCGACAGGTACGGTAGAAGGAACTGGAACCGGAATCGTGTACGTTCCATTTGGATAGTTAGGAGATGGGTACCCGTATTGTCCTCGATTGCTTCCAAAGTAGGTCTCCGGCGTATTCTGATTTGTCGGAGTCATATCTGGTAGGTCAGAAGGAGCGATCGTCACAGTATGTCCCGCATTTCCAAGCAGGGTACGAATCGCCTGTTCGGTCTCGCCATAATTTCCTTCACCAAATTCAGCACGACGAATCTTGCCCGTTGCATCAATCAGGTACTCCGCTGGCCAGTACTCGTTGTTGTATGCGTTCCACGTTGCATATTTATTATCGAGCGCAACTGGATAAGGAATGTTGTAGCGCTTAATAGCAGAACTTACGTTGCCAGCATCCTTCTCGAAGGAGAATTCAGGAGTGCTCACGCCAATTACTTCGAATCCAGAAGAGTGGTACTTGTTGTACCAAGCCTCCACATGCGGCAAAGTGCGCAAACAGTTGATACAACTGTAGGTCCAGAAATCAACAAGGACTACCTTGCCCTTCAAACTTGCTAGCGTCTGAGGAGCAGAGGTATTTAGCCATTGTGAGATTCCGGTAAATTCCGGAGCGGTCGACGGTGCACCACCACTTCCGTTAAATAGCCCCGCAATATCACCGTTTGCGGATGCGGGAACGTTCTTGGTTCCCTTGAGCTTGGATAAGGCTTTGGTAACGCTCGATGTTCTTTCGATACTCGTCAGCGCATTTGTGTAAGAAGGGACTGCGTTGAGCAGTTTGGCTTCGATCGTCTTGTCGTAATTTGTGTAAATCGCAAAAGCGGTAAGGATCATCACCATTCCAGATGCGATTTGAATACGGCCGGTGTGCTTAGAGAGGCGACGAGATTTTGCCAATAACTTCTGTCCACCAACTGCAAAACCAAAAAGCGGAATAGAAACTCCAGCCACATAAAAGAGGGTAACTATCACTGTCTCGAAGGAGACCTTATTAGTGCCGGCCAAAACAGCAACCGAAGCCAAGATTGGACCGCTACATGGCGTCCATACAATTCCTAGCGCTAAACCTGTGATAAATCCGCCACCAAAATCTGAACGTTGATTGCGTCCTACTCCGCCGAAACGACCGCTAAATCGGGAGATTGAGGCTTCCATCTTTCGCGATAACACTGGAACCGCCATTGAGACACCAATGACAAGCAGAACTACAACAGCGAATTTTCGAAGCACATTGGGATTAAGTCCTAAGGAGCTTTCGAGCGCTGATATCGCCAAGGTGAAGAAGGCATAGGAGATCGCAACACCAGCCGTGATTCCGAGTGGACGACGTTTAGATTTAGATTGAGTGACATCGGCTAGCACGATAGGAAGGAGCGGCCAGATACACGGTGCAAGGATTGTGAAGAGTCCCGCAATAAAGGCCACCACATAGAGAACGATCATTTTTTAGCTCCCAACTTAGTTTCTGCTTCCACAATCGGGGTAACCCGACGGTGCCTGTCGTAAAAAACCTTGCTCTTTCGTAACATCCCACAATGTGCCATCGCACACCAGCGCCGAGACTTGTTCTTACTTTCATCGATGAAGAGCGCTTCGCAATCTTCACCTTCACACTTCTTTACACGGGTGAGATCAACAGTGACCAAAATATCCTCGACTTGGAGGGCGAATTCGCTGATGCGTCGCGCGCTGGCCGAGAGTCCTACAAGTTCAAATTCAATCTCAGATGTACTCGGTTTTAAGCGCCGATGTTGATGTGCTTTTCCTGTGAGTTCACCGAATCTCTTCATCGTCTTAGTGTCGAAATTCTTGCGACTAGTCACGCTCTGCAGCACATCTCGAAGCACGGCGATATCGGAGTTGGGTTCAAGAGCCTCATCGTTGATGGCCTCAAAGAGCGCGTCCAATTCCATGGGACTAGATTGGCAGAAGAGAGGAAAAAAGGCAACCACCTAAATGCGTTTTACTGGTTGCTTTTTTTCAGGTCTGGGTTTAGCCTGACGCCACCACCTAGCCTTACAAGGAGATCTCAATGAAAATAGTGCGAATAACAACGATAATTACCATCATCACAGTGGCAGCAGCCACCCCAGCCTTCGCTGCTACCCCAACAGCGATGCCACACGCTATGAAGCACGACTCGATGAAGCACACCACCATGAAACATACGACTGTTATGAAGCACACGACGGTCATGAAGCATGACAAGATGATGGCTCATCCAACGCCTTCAAAGACAAAGTAAAGAGTTAGAAACTGCGAAAAGGGCGGGGCTTGGAGGATTGGGAATCTTCTAAGCCTTGCCAAAGCGCCTCTCGCGTTGATTGTAAATTTGAATAGCTTTCCAAAGGGTCGTGCGATCTACATCCGGCCAAAGCACATCCATGAAGACCATCTCGGCATAGACCGATTGCCAGGGTAGGAAGTTAGAGGTCCGCTCCTCCCCCGAGGTGCGAAGAAAGAGATCAACATCGCTCATCTGCGGGTTATAAAGATGTTTGGCGAGTACCTTCTCAGTTATTGCGTCAGGGTTAAGCCTTTTACTTTTTACCTCGTGCGCGATTGCAGTGATTGCATCGACTAACTCGGTGCGGCCCCCATAATTAACACACATATTAAGTGTGAGAACCTTGTTTCGTTTGGTGAGCTCCTCCGCCTCTTGCAACTCTGTGATGACGGACTTCCAGAGCCGACCGGGTTTTCCCACCCAGCGAACTCGAACACCTAGCTCATGCATCTCATCGCGGCGGCGGCGCAATACATCGCGATTAAATCCCATCAAGAACTTAACCTCATCAGGACTGCGGCGCCAATTCTCTGTTGAAAATGCATATGCGCTAATCTCTTTAACGCCAATGTCGATCGCACCTTTAACTACATCAAGGAGTGCGGCTTCACCGGCCTCATGCCCAGCGGTCCGAGGTAGCCCGCGTTTTTTGGCCCAGCGCCCATTGCCATCCATCACGATCGCGACGTGGTTGGGAACGTTGGCGACCTTAGGAGGTTTAAGCGAACTCATGATCAAATTCTCTCAACAAGTGGCAGGCTCCGAAGACCACGCTCTAGATGCCACTGCAAGTAGGCGGCGATCAACCCGGAGGCTTCGCGGCGGTATCTCTGCTCACTCGCCGAAGCGAACTGCCAATCCCCGCTCAAAAGTTGTTGCATCAACTCCAGGGTCTGCGAGTGTGGAGTTGGAGCGGCGCTTGGTTTGCAGTCGGCGCAGACGCTTCCTCCACCAACGAGCGAGAAATACTTATGCGGACCCGGTGCATTGCATCTAGAACAGTTGGTCAAAGAAGGCGCATATCCGGCGACGGCGAGCGAGCGCAATAAAAATGCATCGAGTATCAGAGAGGCGTCGTAAGTCTCATGCGCCAAAGCTTTGAGCGCACCCACAAGTAATAAGTATTGTTGCAGAGCAGGTTCGTGCTCGTGAGAGACAAAGCGCTCTGCAGCTTCCAAAATCGCGGAGGCAACCGTCCAGCGCTGATAGTCGAGCGAGAGGGTGTCACCGTAATTTTCCAAGCTAACCGCTTGAGTTACGGTTTCGAAGGTGCGCCCCGAGTAGAGCTGCAGGTCCACATGAGATGCTGGCTCAAGGCGTGCGCCCCACCTGGATTTAGTGCGACGCACTCCCTTAGCCACAGCTTTGACTCGCCCATGCTCACGGGTAAAGAGGGTGATGATCCGGTCGGCCTCGCCCAATTTTTGGGTGCGCAGAACGATCGCTTGATCGCGGTAGACCGACATGGGTCCACCGTATCGCGTACTACTGTCGCAAGCCTCGATTTACCGCCGAGACAACCGCCTTGAGAGCGGCAGTCGTGGTGCTGGGATCAATTCCAACTCCCCAGAAGACGTGGCCGCCAACTTCGCACTCCAGATAGGCAGCGGCTTTGGCATCCCCACCAGCAGAAAGTGCGTGCTCGTAGTAATCCAGAACTCGAACTCCTGCCCCACCAACATGCTTATTCATGATGTCTACGAAGGCTGCGATCGGACCATTTCCAGTTCCGGTCAAGGATTGGATGGCGTGATGATCAAGGAGTTCGACGCTGAGATTTACATCCTCATCCAAGTGGCTGCTCTGTGAGAGTCCAACCAACTTAAAACGTCCCCACTGGTTATCAGATGCCGGTAGGTACTCGTCCTCAAAGATCTTCCAGAGTTCATCAGGGGTTACCTCACCACCTTCAGAATCTGTCTTTGACTGAACCACCTGCGAAAATTCAATCTGCAGCCGACGCGGTAAGTCAAGTTGGTGTTCGTTCTTCATCAAGTAAGCGACTCCGCCTTTACCCGATTGTGAGTTCACGCGGATAACGGCTTCGTATGAGCGACCAATATCTTTAGGATCAATCGGAAGGTACGGGACTGCCCATATCTGTTGATCGATATGCAATCCAGCCGAGTCGGCATCGCGCTGCATATGCTCAAGACCCTTTTTAATCGCATCCTGATGCGAACCAGAAAATGCGGTAAAGACCAGGTCGCCGCCATAAGGATGACGCTCTGGAACACGCAGTTGATTGCAATATTCCACAGTGCGACGGATCTCATCGATATTGGAGAAATCAATATGCGGATCTATGCCGTGGCTAAACAAATTAAGACCCAGAGTTACTAGACAGACATTTCCTGTCCGCTCACCATTGCCAAAGAGCGTGCCTTCGATGCGATCCGCTCCGGCTAAATAAGCCAACTCTGCAGCTGCCACACCAGTCCCGCGATCATTGTGCGGATGTAACGACAACACAACTGAGTCGCGATACTTCAAATTGCGGTGCATCCATTCGATTGAGTCGGCATAGACATTCGGCGATGCCATCTCAACGGTTGCAGGAAGATTGATGATTGTCTTGTGATCTGGAGTTGGCTTCCAAATATCGTTCACCGCATCGCAGACCTCTTTGGCATATTCCAACTCAGTGCCGGTATATGACTCGGGGCTATATTCAAAGAAGACGGTTGTGCCAGGAACGGTTGCCACAAGGTCTTGGCAAATTTGAGCGCCATCTGTTGCAATCTTTTTTATGCCTTCTTTATCTTGGCCAAAGACCACGCGGCGCTGCAGTGTCGAAGTCGAGTTGTAAAGGTGGATTACAACTTGCTTGGCGCCTTTGATGGATTCGAAGGTTCGCTCAATCAGCGGACGGCGAGCCTGGGTCAAGACTTGGATAACAACATCATCCGGAATTAAATCTTCTTCAATGATCTTGCGAACAAAATCAAAATCAAGTTGCGAAGCGCTTGGGAAACCGACCTCGATCTCCTTGTAACCCATCTTGACCAAGAGATTGAACATGGTCAGCTTGCGATGCGGATCCATCGGGTCGATCAGCGCCTGATTGCCATCGCGCAGATCTACCGAACACCACTGTGGCGCCTTGGTAATTCGCTTGGTGGGCCAGGTGCGATCAGCTAAATCGACAGGGATAAATGGTGCATATCGATGCACGGGCATGGTCGAAGGTTGTTGGTCTGGATATTTCATGTACTTGCTCCTTTAAATTCGCTGGGTGGGCTGTCGTTAACCGGCAAGACAGAACCCCCGCGAGCGAGGTGACCGGTTAGTTGGCCCCGCTGCGGCAGCGAAGGAGGAGGCTGCGCAAGATCATGTGTCTAGGTTACTAGAGCCCGTGAGCCGCAGCAACAGCCGCATATCGAATCTGACCCGCATGGACGTTTAGCCCTGATCCGAGCGCAGGGTCGCTAGATACCGCAGGCTCCCAACCCAAATCTGCTATAGCGAGCGCATATTTAATGGTGGCATTAGCCAGCGCGTAGGTGGAGGTCGCAGGGACAGCACCTGGCATATTAGCGACGCAGTAATACAAAGATCCATGAACTTTAAAAGTTGGCTCAGCGTGGGTGGTTGCACGTGATCCTTCAAAACATCCGCCTTGATCGATAGCAACATCGACCAAAACCGAACCTGGCTTCATCTTGGCAACTAAATCTTGTGTGACGAGTTTTGGCGCTTTTGCTCCTGGAACAAGAACCGCTCCGATAACTAAATCAGCCGCCATACACTGTTGTTCAATTTCGTACTTCGATGAGGCTAGCGTCTTTACCTGTCCTGCAAAGACCTGATCTATCTCAGCTAAGCGCGACAAATTGAGATCAAGGATAGTGACATCGGCGTGCATGCCATGTGCGATGGTGGCTGCAGCAACTCCAACTACTCCCCCGCCTAGAATCACAACTTTGCCAGGACGAACTCCGGGAACTCCCGGAAGCAGGACTCCTCGTCCACCTTCGGGTCGTTGCAACGCTGTTGCACCAACTTGTATAGACATGCGTCCGGCAACTTCTGACATCGGGGCAAGAAGTGGCAAGGTGCGATTGAGTTCTACAGTTTCATATGCAATGGCGGTTACACCTTGCTTCATCAACGAAAGAGTCAAATCTTTATCTGCCGCCAAATGTAAATAGGTAAAGAGAATCTGACCCTGGCGCATCTTTGGATACTCGACAGCGATCGGCTCTTTAACCTTCATGATCATCTCGGCGCGCTCCCACACCTCATCAGCAGTAGCAACGATTTGTGCTCCGGCCGCCACATAATCTGCATCGCTGATGGCAGATCCAACCCCGGCGCCGCTCTCAATAAGAACGGTGTGATGAACGCTCAGAGCGTGTGCTCCAGAGGGGGTTAGTGCAACTCGGGATTCGTTATTTTTGATCTCTTTGGGCACACCAATAATCATGAGATGGATGCTACTCCGATTGGGCTGGTGACTCCCCGTAGATTGCCGCACAGATCTTAGGATGAAGGTCTGCTCTCATCTGAGTGAAGGCAGATGGTGGCCAACCAGCCGCAAAGGTGCGGCGCAACAACTTAGCCATCTGATATTTAGGGCTATCTTCAAAAGCCCTATCTAATGCACGTTGGGCGAGCGCTCCATCTCCCCTCTCATATGAAGCTGTAGCGAAGATCACTGCAACAGGTGCAACATAGCCACGAGGTGCAACGCGAAGTAACCAACGCCACATATCCCATAATTGATCATTGGATTTTTCTTGTGAAATACCCATTCCGGAAATGCCCATTCCGGAAATACCCATTGCATAGTCCCGAACCTGTAGATCAAGTAACCGCACTAGGACCAAAGCAATCAAGGCTTTATCAACAACTACCCCATCGCGTAGAAATTCCAACGCCATCTGGTTTATTGCATTGGCGCCGGTGCGTTGTTGCGCGTTAACCTCATCAGATTCATAGTCGATCTCTGCTACCGCTTTAATCGCCTTGATTAACTCTTTATCGGTGGAATTGGCCGCGATCGAACGCTTCATCTCATCAAGATCTAGAAATGGCAACGGGTTACCAGCTGCAACCTGTTCAGCTGTTACACGGCTATCAGAGAGTTGTGGAATCACAGTTCCTTCAGGCGGACAGCAGGTGAGATCAGCACAGAGACTGGATCGAAAACGATCACTACGAACCTCTATGCACTCTTTAACAATGATCGAGTGACCTGCAATACATTCGCGAACCACAAGCAGCGGATCACTAGCAATTTCTTTCTGCGGTAAATAACCCACAATGATCGCCTCGCTCGCCTTTTCGCGAACTAAGTGAAGTGCGATGGTTTTGCTAATCGCCTCAATACCGGCGCTATCTGGATAATCAACGCGCATCGCCATAACGACTTTATCCTCTCGCAGAGCCATGGCAACTAGGGAGTCTTGTGGGTGATAGCCAACCATGAATGGAACGGCGGCCAATAGATCATGCGGTGAATTCAATTCAGTAGCAGTGTGTGTAGTCATGGCTTAAAGATGGTGCGCAGCAGTGTCACGATGATCAGCGCCCAGATAGATATGTGCATAACTTCACCGTGTGAAATTCGTCGGTCCTGGTGATACTTGGATTGTTGCCGTTGCGCTCTGCACAATTACTCCGCCCAGTATCGGGACCATGGCGGCGCCTTGAGCCGCCCAGGAACCCGCCCACGAGATTGATAAATTAACTGTGTAGATACCTGGGCTCTTGTAAGTATGGGTGATCGTTGAATCCGGGTATGGTCCACCCGCGCTGGAGGTAGAGAAGGTTGTGCCATCACCAAAGTTCCAGACAAACGATGGATTCATCAATACATTCACTCCGACGCCTAATATCGAAGTAATTACGCTGAACACAGAATTCGTATCGCTCCAGAAATAGACCGGAACATCAGTGAGTGCATCGTTGTTCGGTTGATACAAGATCTTGCTCCCCGGCAAAAGTCGAGTAATTTGATCTGAGAGCGATAAGGCCGCCGTAACAACTTTGTGCGCGACGCTCGGCTTCTTTTTGACAGGTGGTTTGTATGTTCTATGAACAATCGGCGTAACTTTGTAAGGAATCCAGGTTTGCGGCTTTGGCTTCACCGAAGGTCTTGGTCGCGGTATGTAAGGGCGCGTGGGTGCGGGTCTGGGGTGAGGGGCCAGCGTCTTACCTGGACGATTCTGATTTGCCGTAATAATTAATTGATGTGTGGTCGGGTCTGTATAGACCTGGACACACGGACCTGCCGCGCAGTTAGCCGCCATCAATAAACCCGCCATAAATATCATCTTTGAAGGCTAAAGATCGACAGGCTTAGGGCTACTTCACACTCTCCTTACCTGTGTATGCGAGAAAGTTGTGGAAAGTCATGCCACTCTTGGAACATGGCATCTCGGGATGGCGATGGCTGGATTCAATGCAGCTGCGGCAATAAGCACTGGGGGCTACATGGCGCCGCCGGGCTCCTGCTCGTCCGCGATGGCACCATATTGTTACAGCACCGCGCTCCCTGGGTCCACAACGGTGACACTTGGGGAATTCCTGGTGGCGCAAAGGACAGCCACGAGTCCATCTTGGAAGGCGCCAAGCGAGAGGCCCGCGAAGAGTTAGGAATCGATACAGATTTAATTGAACCTATTTACACCTTCACCGACAACCATGGTCCTTGGCGTTATGACACCATCATCGCTTTAGTAAGCCCAGACTTAGTCGCCCATGAGATGAACGATGAGTCGCAGGAGATCCGTTGGGTCGCCTTTGACGATGTATCAGCGATGCACCTTCATCCATCATTTGCGAAGCACTGGCCGGATTTAAAGGCCTTGCTCGGAGAACTGCTTATCTAAACGCTTGAGGGACTCTTTAACCACGACTCCATCGCTGGTGCGGTAGAACGGTGGCATGGAGTTAAGCAAAATTGAGCCGTAGCGCTTTGTCACGATTCGTGAATCCAAAATTGCAACAACTCCCCGATCGTCAATCGTTCTAATCAATCGCCCAGTACCTTGCGATAGCAAGAGCGCGGCGCGAGGCAATGAGACCTGCATAAATCCAGATCCTCCTGATTTATCTGCCTGAGCTGAACGCGCGCTCATCACTGGTTCATCAGGGCGTGGGAAGGGAATGCGATCGATTGCAACCAAAGTACACGAAGGGCCAGGCACATCGATGCCTTGCCAGAGCGAGATTGTGCCGAGCAAAATTGAACGCGGGTCCTTAGCGAATTTTTCGACAAGTGGCCCAACTGAATCACCCCGTCTTTGGGTAATAATCGGCATTTTAAGTTCAGCAAGCACGCGTCGTAAATGTTCATCGGCCATCTCAACACCGCGCCATGAACTAAAGAGCGCCAAAGTACGACCTCCGGCCGCTTCAATTAACTCCCCTAGTTCCGTAAGAGCATCCTTAGCGGGTCCATCGCGCCCTGGCTCTGCCAGATGTCGCGGCAGATACAACATTCCCTGCGAGGCAAAATCAAAGGGGGAACCGACGTCGAGCATCTGCACATTGGCGGGATCTATAGCGCCTTTACTCTCATCGCTCTCTTCGTCGATATCTTGACCGACAACAAAGCCAATTGATTTTGCAATAGCGTCGAAAGATTTACCAATCGTCAAAGTCGCAGAGGTCGCAATCACGGGAGATTGAGTCAACAAATTGCGGCGCAATACATCGGATACTTCGAGCGGTGCTAAATACAGAGAAGAGAAGGTTGGTTCAAACCACATCACTTGATCGGCACTGGGACGTAACATCTTGGTGGCGATGGTCTGAATCTCGGCCGTAGCACCTTTCACGCGAGCGCGCTGCGCCATGAGATCGGATTCGATCACATCAGAGTCCGCGTTAATCAGCGCCACGACCGCCGCTGATGCCTCTTTCACCTTACGAATCGGAGATTCAAGTTGCTTCGGGAGTTCGGGCAAACGTCCTGATTTGCTGGGATCGTTACGCACATCTGCTGCAAAGTCAGCCAGCGCTTCAGCAAATTCATCTGCCGCTTTATTGAAGGCGATCGTTGCTTTGCTTGGAATATGTTTAGCCGCCATCTTGGCGGCGCGCTCGACTCGAGCCGCGGTTAACTCCTCCGTGACCGCCTGTGTCGTGCGATCCATAAATTCGTGAGCCTCATCCAAAATCACCGCATCGCGATCAGGCAGGATGGGATGGTTGTCCACGATTTCAATGGCAAGCAAGGTGTGATTGGTTACGACCACATCTGCGGTCTGCGCCTTGGCTTTAGCTGCGATAGCGAAACACTGTGAGCCGAAGGCGCAATCATCTTTGCCAATGCACTCTCGACCTGAGACCGAGTTTGCGGCCCAAACTCTGCGATCGACGTCAGGGGCATCGTCGCGATCCCCTGTTATTCCCGGAGTTGTGGCCCAAGCCCTTAGGCGTTTCTGGTCTTTTTCGAGGATACCGATCTCCAGCAATACTTCGCCATCTGGATCTTGCTCAGCGCCATTCATCTTCTGTAAGCAGAGGTAATTTCCCACGCCCTTGTAAACGGCAAAGGTGAGATCGCGCTGCAATACTTTTTCGAGTGCAGGCTGAATTTTCGGTAGATCGCGCTCTACTAACTGTCTCTGCAGTGCCAAGGTGGCCGTTGCTACTAAAACTTTTTTGCCGTGAACCAAGGCCGGGACAAGGTAGGCCAGTGATTTTCCGGTTCCGGTTCCCGCCTGTACTAATAAGTGATGCCTATCGGTGAGCGCATTGGCTACCGCCTCCGCCATCTGGATCTGGCCTTCGCGTGGTTGGCCGCCAATCGCCTCAATTGCCGCAGAAAGAGCCTCGCCCACCAACTTCATCTGTTGGTTCTTAGCGCTGGACATCTGACAAGCCTATAGCGGGGCCCTCACACCTCCCCGATATCCACACTTTTGCTGGCTAATACGCCCAACTCAAACGGATTGAACCTAACTTTGAGCTCTTACACCCTCTTTTTTTCAATTCTTCCCCGTCACTGGTGCACGACCAGTGTGGAGAGAAGAGAGGAGGTCTGTGGATGTTGATTATCGGATGGATTGCGAACGTGATCGCATTTTTCAGTTTGTTGACCCAATGGGCACAAATACGAAAGGCCCGCCGCAGCAACGGCGAGCCCCATTCGTAACACATTACATAACCAGTAAGCAGGTGAGTCGGGGTTAGCACCCCGGTTCACTTGGAAAAAAATACCACAAAAAATAACCCCAGCCTGATGGCTAGGGTTATTTTCTTACTTCTTACTCAGCGACGGATCATGAACATCCAGAAGTATTGCCGCAACCTTCGCAGACGAAGCAGGATCCAGCCATACGCATCTTCACTCCGCAGGTCATGCAAAG